>NZ_JAWPOL010000032.1:0-43974 GCF_033391095.1 Vibrio sp. Vb0667
ATTCCAGCTTGCGCAACTTGTCATGGAGCCAGCGGTATGGGCGTCGACAAGTTCCCTCGCCTCGCAAGCCAACATGCTGATTACTTAAAAACGCAATTGATGGCATGGAAAAACGGCACTCGCAGTGGCGACCCGCTCAATATGATGGGGACCATCGCAAAAAATCTCACTGACAAAGAGATCGAAAATCTTGCTTACTACTTTGCCTCATTACGTTACTAGGAGCAGTCATGAAACGTTTCTATTCTTTGTTCGCACTGCCTTTCATTTCTACGCTCGTACTAGCTAACGATCCATTACCGGACCGCCAGAAAGAGCTACCTGCGATAGAAAAAGAAAAGCACGGTGAATACTTAAAATCGCGTGATCTCAGCACAATCCCAAACACCGCATTTGGTGAGCAAGTAAAACGCGGTTACTCGCTCTTTGTTAACTCACAACAAATGCGCGGAAAATACGTTGGCAACGAACAAAACTGTGTGAACTGCCATATGGAGGCAGGACGAAAAGCAAACGCTGCGCCACTGTGGGCAGCTTACATGGCATACCCTGCATATCGTAAGAAAAACGATCGCGTAAACAGCTATGCTGACCGTATCCAAGGTTGTTTCGAGTATTCCATGAACGGTAAAGCGCCCGCTTACGATTCGACAGAAATTGTTGCCCTTAGTGCTTACGCCTACTGGTTAGCGATGGGCGGCTTGCTTGACAAACATGGTATGGCGGATGAACCCATTCCAGAACTAGACGCAAAAACGTTGCAAATTGGTGGAAAAGCAAAAGACTTCCCGTTGCCCGAAGCCATCGCACAAGCATTACCAATTGAAAAGCGGGGTAATCTCTCTGGGCGTGGCTACCCAAAAATCGCCGCCCCTGAGCAAGAACCATCAATAGAGCGAGGCGCATTGGTCTACGAAAAGAACTGTGAAACTTGCCATCGCGCCGACGGTTCAGGCATCAAAGACACCAACGACCATTCATACATTCCACCACTTTGGGGCGAATATGCGTATAACTGGGGCGCAGGTATGCACCGGATTAACACTGCAGCCTATTTTATTTACGAAAACATGCCGCTTGGGAAAAGTGTGCAGCTGACAGAGCAAGAAGCTTGGGATGTCGCAGCATACGTCAACAGCCATGAGCGTCCACAAGATCCTCGATTCAAAGGCAATGTCACCGCAAACGCGGAGAAATATCACCAGCACCAAGGCTATTACGGCAAAACGCTCAACGGTACGCAAGTCGGGGCCAATGCCTTTAAGAGCGGAACGGTCAAGTAAAGTACAACTAAGCACCTTAAATAAAATGCTCTTTTTCCCTGCTCAGATTATCTGGGCAGGGTTACTTACCCTTAAAAACAAGTAATTACCCCCCTCCACAGACAAGCAATATCACATTATTTTCGACTTCCAACATACTCATCTTCGCCGTAAAATCTTGTACCAAACGTGACTTCGTTTATGTCTTAGATTTCCCATATGCTCTAATGCCAAAAGTAAGAAACTCGTAAACTCCTGAATCAAAACAAGCGTGCCTAGTGAAAAAAGAGTATTCTTAAAGCAAATGAATCTAAAACCTACCCGATGAGTATTCAACCTAATTCCCGTCAGTTAATTTCATGCGAAGAGTGCGGCCTTGTTGTTCGCATTCCCGATATCGAACCGGGGCAAAAAGCACAATGTCCTCGATGTTCGCATTCGCTGACTAAAGTGAATGCCAAGCCTTACCAAAGCGTGATCGCCATATCATCGGCATGTTTGATCATGTTAGTGCTAAGCATTTCTTTCCCTTTTATGTCGTTCAGCGTGCAAGGGTTGTCGCAAGAAATCACCTTGTTGCACGCTGCCAAAATGCTGGCTGAGTTTCAAAATGTGCTTTTGGGTGTGCTGCTACTCGCAACAGTTATCGTTTTGCCTGCAATCTATGTTGGTCTCATTCTCTTTCTTCACCTTGAAGCATTAAAAGCACGTAAACATACCCCCTCTAGAAAGCAGCAACGAATGGCAAAAGTTTTATGCCGTCTTCTGTTTCGAGTCGAACCCTGGTTAATGGTGGATGTCTTTTTGATTGGCGTGTTGGTCAGCTTAATTAAAATCGCTTCCCTCGCAGACATAGGAATGGGCACTTCATTCTGGGCGTTTTGTGTATATACCGTTCTGGTAGTCAAATGCATATCAATGGTCGACAAAAGCTGGCTCTGGGGGCACTTTATTCCAGCTATCGAGCTATCTGATGTAAAAGAGGGTGATACGCACCATAACCACAACCATATTGGTTGTCATACGTGTCACCAGCTCAACCCTATTGAAGCTAAAAAACACCAACACTGCATTCGTTGTAAAAGCCCTATTCACAAATACAACCCCGCAGACAATTTACAAAAAGCTTGGGCGCTTTTGTTTGCTTCAGTCATTTTCTATATCCCTGCGAACCTCTACCCTATGATGTACACCGTAAGCCTTGGACATGCAGAAGGTTCAACTATCATGGAGGGGGTAATATTGCTTTGGCATTTAGGTTCTTACCCTATTGCGATGGTAATTTTCTTTGCTAGCGTATTTATTCCAATGGCGAAAATGCTGGCACTCGCGTGGCTGTATTACAATGCGCAAAAAGCGCGATATCTTCCGCACGAAGAGAGTATTTCACGCTTAAAGATCTACCGCATAACTGAGTTTATTGGTCGTTGGTCCATGATCGATATCTTCGTCGTCGCGATCTTAGTTGCACTGGTTCAGCTGCAAAACTTAATGGCGATTTATCCAGGTCCTGCTGCGCTCTCTTTCGCGGCAGTGGTCATTTTTACTATGCTTTCTGCAATGATATTTGACTCACGTTTGTTGTGGCAATTGCCACAAAACGAAGTGCAGGAGCCGATTTCTGACAACTTAAACGAGAAAGCCAAATATGAGTGATGAGAACAACGTAACCGCTCAAATAAAACCGCAAAAGCAGATTTCTGCGATATGGATTGTCCCGATCCTTGCGCTAGCCATGGGAGCGTGGATGCTGTTCCAATATATCAACAGTACAGGCCCACAAATTACTCTCCAACTGCCAACCGCAGATGGGATTGAGGTTGGCAAAACCGAAATCCGAGCATTGAATGTAAAAGTCGGACTGATTACTGAAGTCACTCTCAGTGAAAATTACGATCACATCATCGCTAAGGCACAAATGAACAAGGATGCAGAACGCATGCTGCGAGATGACACCATGTTTTGGGTGGTGAAGCCTCGTATTGGCCGTGATGGCGTTTCAGGTTTAGAGACCTTGCTCTCTGGCGCTTATATCCAACTTCAGCCGGGTAAATCTAAAATAGAGAAAGAGCGCTTTACGGTCTTAGATGTTCCCCCAGTGGCCTCTCCTGATGCAGAGGGGTTACGCCTTGTGTTAACACACCGCGAGGCTGGTAAGCTAGGCGTTGGTGACCCCGTCATTTATAAAGGCTTTACGGTTGGTCGTGTAGAGAAAACTAGCTTTGATGTTGACACTCGCAAAGCGTTATACCAACTCTTTATTTTCAAGCCTTATGACAGCTTAGTGCGCACTCGTACCAAGTTCTGGCTGAATTCTGGCGTAGATTTACAGCTCAATGCTGAAGGGTTCGAAGTCAAGTTTGGCTCATTAGAGAGCATGCTAACGGGTGGTGTTACCTTCGATACCGTTCCAGGTCTTGAATCCGGTGAACAGCTCACTGAAAATATGGTCAACTTCCGCTTGTACGATGATATTAAACAACTTCGAGAAGGCATGTACGATGATTATATTGAATTCGTTATGCTTTTTGATGAATCGGTACGAGGACTTAAACGTAAGGCACCTGTCGAATATCGAGGCTTGAGAATTGGTACTGTGATGCGTGTACCAATGCGACTTCCAACCCCAGAAGAGAACTTTTCTGCGAAAAAAATCCCTGTATTGGTACGTATCGAGCTCGGCCGTGTTTATGGCGATTTCCAATCCCAATCTTTACCAATGTTAAAAGATAAATTGAAGAGTGAGTTTGCTAAAGGCCTACGTGGTACTTTAAAAACAGGTAACTTATTAACAGGCGCACTGTATGTTGACGCCGACTTCTATCCAAACGACGAGCCTTACGTACCGAGTAAGTTTGCTGATTTAGATGTTTTCCCAACCATGCGTGGTGGTTTTGCGCAGGTTCAGCGCCAAGTGAACGACTTCCTAAATAAGATTAATAACTTACCAATGGAAGAAACACTAGACTCTCTCAATTCAACGTTAAAAACGTCTGAAAAAACGTTAGCTTCAGCAGAACGCGTGGCGGACAGTATTGATAAACTTTTGAATCAAAAAGAGACGCAAGAGATCCCAACAGATATTCGCCAAAGCTTACAGCAATTACAAAAAACACTCGATGGTTATGGGCCCAACTCAACCATGTACAGCGAAATGGAAGCCACGCTAAAAGAATTAGAAAGCGTGATGACAGAGTTTAAACCCGTACTTAAACAGCTAAACGAAAAGCCAAACTCTCTCGTGTTTGGAGAAGATGAAATCAGTGACCCAATACCAGTTAAAGGCAAAAACTAATGAAACGAGTATTCTTTCTGTCTATCGCGCTATTTGTCGGTCTAACGGGTTGCAGTAGCGCTCCGCAAACTAAAGGAGCTATGTACCTTCTACCTAAGGCGGAACCAGTGACGCTGAGCTCTTCTGATATCGCTCAGCGCCCAACTTTAGTTGTTCGTCCAGTGACATTGGCGAGTTATTTGAATGATAATGGCATTGTTTATCGAACCTCTGAGACCCAAGTTATTCAGGCGAAGCACAATCAATGGGCGCACAGTATTTCTGAGCAAATCACTCAGAGAGTCGTCGCGGAACTACGTCACAAGCAAAGTCATTACTGGCCGACTGAAATGAATAATCTGTTGGATCAAAGCGGTGAAGCCAAACTCCAGCTTACGTTAAATAAATTTAATGGCAGCTACAAAGGTAATATCGAAATTGAGGGGGAATGGTTACTCATTAATGCCGAAGGTAAGGTAGAAAACAGCGCGCCAATACAAATCTCACAGCCGCTTCAAGATGAGGGCTATGAAGCGCTCGTCAACGCTTTATCCATAGGCTTAGAAAGCCTAACCTCAGACATTGCCAAACAACTCTAAGTCAATGTTAATTACAGGGAAGCAAGTTGCTTCCCTTTTTTATGCAGAGTGTAGCGACTTCTACTAAGCTGAAAGCTGACGAAAAGCCGAAAAGGAAATTGGATGAAACCATGTAACCTGCTATCACTCTCCTCACTCATTCTTGTATTACCTACATCAGTAGCGCTCTCAGCCGAGACACAAGAATCTCGTTGGCGAAATAGCATAGAAGTGTACATGCTAGGACTGAATATCCACGGGGATACCAGTATTGGTCGCTTTTCATCAGAGGTGGATGTCGATCCTAAGTTCATCGTAGACCACCTCGATATTGGGGCGATGTTGCGATTCGAGAGTATTTACCAAAGTAAGTGGGGCTACTACATAGATTATAGTTTCATGAACTTAAGTGGTGATGTTAATAATATCAAGGGCGCTCTGCCTAACGCTCGTTATCGTGCGGACATCGAAATACGGCAAGGTGTTCTAGAAGCAAAGGCATTCCAACGCGAACAATATTCATTTGGTAAACTGGATTATATGTTTGGATTACGTTGGTGGGACAATGACATCACCGGCAAGCTGTATCGTAATGACAACCGGGTACTAGAAGATAGACTGTCATTACAAGAAGATTGGGTCGATTTTTTAGTTGGCTTGCGACTCATTGATGAATTGAGCGAAAACTGGCGATTTCATGCCAGCATCGACGCCGGACTTGGCAACGATACTCACTTCACTTATGCCATTCAAACTGGTGTTCGTTATAGCTTTAACGAATGGTCTGATCTCAACTTAGCTTACAAGTCGACCTGGGTCGATTACAAAAATGAAGAGGTATTTGAATATGATACGGCTTCTCAAGGGCTTTTAGTCGGACTTGGCTTTTACTTTTGATTAGGTTGAACCCTAGCCTATATTCAAGCGTTGTAACTTGTACCAACTCTAGGTACACGTCTAGTGCCACGTTACAGATGCTTAAATAAGGCAAATTGATCTTCATCAGACTATAAATTGCTCTTCGGTGCTACTCTCTGTCACAAAATATAAAACCCCACTCTATGACCTCATATAGGTCTTGTTGATAAGGTTCCCGAATAGCAATGTCGATTAACATTTCCGATTTAACCACCGCCCTAAATAAGGTGGAGCATATTCATAAAGTGCAGCTTGAAAACGTACATCAGTTCTTCAAAGCAAACGAAGCTTTCTCGTTGCAAACATTCAGCCAGCTGATATCAAGCGACTCGCTTGATGATCGATTTAAAACCATCGATAAAGCGTTCTCTTTGCTTGGTGATGCAAAAACCTACCTTTTAGAAGTGTCTTACCTTATTAAGTAAAAAAAGAAAGCCCCGATAAAATTCATTACCGGGGCTATCATTTTCTATCTAAACTACTGATTTACAATTTGTAACGATCATCAATTACCGTTAATTCTGGGAAGGTTTTACCCTCGTCCATCGCTTCCTCTGTCTCTTCTTTTACTTGGTTATCAATCCAGAAATTACCGATATCCATTGGATGAAGCACCCATTCTGTCGCTTTTGTCATGCCGTTTTTAGGAATTTTAACCCAGCGCCAATGAGCAACTCGAGAATAAGGCACCATGTAGCCAGGAACGATGATGTTCGCTTTGCTGACATAGTTTTGGATTTGATGCGACAAGTCGTAACGCTTCTCCTGATCAAACTCAGAATCATACGCTTCAATTAACTTGTCTAGCTCAGGGCTGCTGTAGTTGGTGTGAGCATTCGTTTGTGGTCGATTTGCATTATCCGAGTGTAGGTATTCCCAATACGCAGGGATCTCACCAGAGCCCATATTCAAAAACGCTAGCTGATGCTTTTTCTCAAGAATGTATTTAAACGCAGATGAGCCATCCACCAAGTTTAACGTGAACTCAAGACCAGCAAGTTTCGCTTGCTCTTTCAGGTATGCAATACGCGGTGTCCAAGAGTTGTATCCATAGGTGATAGCAAAGCTCAAGCGTTGACCCTTGTCGTTAACACGAATACCATCTGCGCCCACTTTGTCAAAGCCCGCTTTTTCGAAGTGTTTAACCGCCGCATCAGCATCAAACTTTGGCGGTGTATTGTTAGGATCATCGTATTCGCCATGACCAAAGCCGAGTCCATGCGGTTTACGTGAATAATCTCCACGCATGATGTTTTCAATCATGCCGTCATAGTCAGTGGCTGCCATAACACCTTTACGCACTTCTAGGTTATCCAACATCGGCATCGCTGTGTTCATCCAAAGACCACCAGCTCCTTGCGGTGCTTCGTTAAAGCCCCAGTACTTTTGGATATAGCCTTTTTTGTACACATCACTATTGGTTTTGTCATGCCAAAAGCTTGGTAGCACCATCTCAAAGTAGTCTAAGTTGCCTTTCTCAAAGTGCTTCATGGCAATATCAGGATCGCGAATTACCTTAATGCGAACCTTTTCAACGTTATAACGGTTTTTATAGTAGCGGTTGTTGTATCCCCACCAATCTTCACCGACATGTTTGAATGTCACGCTCTTACCTTTCTTCACTTGATCAATGTAGTAAGGCGCTGCGGTTGGCTCAGATTTAAAGTTAAACTTTCTGACGAAGTTATCAGGCATGCCATCGTTATTTGCGTCCTTTTCTCCTTCAAAGAAGTGTTCAGGACGAGGCTGAAAACCATTACTTGGCATGTTAATCATAACCATAAGTGAGTCATGACTTTGAGCTACAGCAAGATTGACTTTGATCGTGTAGTCATCAATTTTTTCAACACTCACAATACTGTTTGTGAAGAAGTCGTTATACCACGGATCGATAATGTCTTTTGACGTGTAGTACTTCATCATAAAGACGTAATCATCTGCTGTAATTTTTTCACCATCTGACCACTCGGCCGTTTCGTCGAGTTTAAAGAATACGGTTTTGTTGTCTTCTCCAAATGCCCATGACTTAGCAAGTTGAGGGATCCATTTGCCAGTATTTGGATGACGCTGAGCCAGTTTTGGTGAACCATCCATTAAGTATTGGCGCAAACCTGAGTTCGCATCTGGACCAACACTTCGTAATGTTTGCGGAAAGCTCTGAATGTAAGTGCGATAGGTGCCACCTCGTACCGCCTCTTCAGAGGCAAATAGAGGTTCGTTGTTGTTTGAAATCCATTCGATATCAGCTGGCAATTCTGCCGCACTCAGTTGAAAACTGGCAGCGGTCAGTGTTGCTAGTACTGAAAATGGCAGTTTTTTAGTCATGTTTCTTCCTTGTTGTGTTTGCGCACTAAGGTCGTAACAAGGAAGACAGCGTGTGAAAGCTCACAGAAAGCTGCGATTTAAAATACGCAGATAGGAAATAATAGGAACGTAATATGAAGTGACGTCCTGCCAGCTTCTATATTAATTTCAAAGAGTTTCACTAGGTCATCCTAGACCTTACAACGCAGTGAATGCATCTTCGCCATAGTATTCTTTAGACATTTGTAACGCAAGCCATCAATAACACATGGTTGCATTTTCGAGGCATCACAGTGAGTTATGTTACAAAAGTGTGATCGGCATAGTACCAAGCCCTACTTTACTCAGAATAAACCGCAGAACCTTTATCTCAATTGGCCCCGATATACCAGTTAAAGCGAGTAAATGATCAGACATAGCTGGTTAAAAGGAATGGTTGTTTACCGCGATCAGTATTTTCATTCGATGTAAAAAGTGAGGCATCTTAGCCTCACTTTTCTCCATACAATCGAGACAGTGCTTACATGTTAGATAAGCTCTCATTGATCGACTTCAGCACTTCTGCAGGATTTGACGCTTGAGTGATAGGGCGACCAATCACAAGATAATCTGAACCTGATTGGATAGCGTCTACTGGCGTCATGATACGGCGTTGGTCACCTTGTTCTGAGCCAGCAGGTCGAATACCAGGGGTCACTAACTTAAATTCTTGGCCTAGTTCGCTCTTCAGTAATGAGGACTCTTGCGCTGAACATACCACACCATCTAAGCCTGCGTTTTTGGTCAAGGTTGCTAGACGAATCACTTGCTCCTGAGGCGCAACATTCAAACCAATACCAGCTAAATCACTTTGTTCCATACTGGTTAGTACCGTTACACCGATAAGAAGTGGACGATCTTTACCATATGGCTCAAGAATTTCACGTGATGCCGTCATCATACGCTCACCACCGCTCGCGTGTACGTTCACCATCCATACACCCATTTCAGCCGCAGCGCGAACTGCTTTCGAACAGGTGTTTGGAATATCGTGAAATTTTAAATCTAGGAATACCGAGAAACCACGTTTATGGAGTTCACGTACAAAATCAGGACCAAATAGCGTAAACATCTCCTTGCCAACTTTTAGTCGGCATGACGCAGGATCAATTCTATCTACAAACGCAAGTGCATCTGCTTGGTTATCATAATCCAGTGCGACAATAACTTTTTGGTCGATCATTTCATCTCCTAACTGTTTTGGTTCTTATTAAATAAAAAGTTAAAAAAATGCAGCGGACAGAAACTCTGCCAGCTGCATTAAGAATTATTCACCATCCAATCCGCGGATTGGCTTGATCGTCCCCCATCCTTTACAGGACGGACAATGCCAATAAAGGGAATGGGTAGAAAATCCACACTTCCGGCATCGGTAATGTGGTTTCACTTTTAACTGTTCACCCACCATCGCTTGTAGTGTTGATAGGCTGTCTTTCGCTCGACCATCTTCTGCTTCTGCAATGTGGTAGTCAATTAAACGGTAGAAGCCCTTCATGGTTGGGTTTTTCAGCAATTGTTTCGTCAGTAACTCTTGAGCAGCCCCAACGTTCTCGTGATGAGCAACTAATTGAGCCAACATCAACTCGGCTGATACGCCTGCTTTCTTATCAATACAAGCTCGCAGAAACTCGACAAGTTCATCTTCCTGGCCCAGATGATGATAGCATTCTGCAATAGTTGGCAAGACATCACTGATAAAGTCTTTATCTTGCTCAAGTACCCCTGTCAGATATTTGATGGTGTGCTTATAGTCTTCAGACTCTAGATAAATTCGTCCCAAAGCAATACTTGCTCGAACACACTTCGGGTCTTCCGCTAACGCTTTTTTAAAATGCTGTATCGCCTTATTAGTATTCCCATCAGCTTGGTCGAGCATGGCTATTTCACACCAAAAATGGGCAATATTTGCACGCATCCTTGAGCGTTTATTACCTAACTTAGCCAATTGGTTCGCGTAATAAATCGCCTTTTCCCATTCTCGTGTTTGCTGATAAATGGTCACTAATTGTTGAAGAGCCGCCTCTTTGTAATCTGGCTCTTCGACTAACTGTTCGAAGATTTTCTCTGCACGATCAAGAAAACCTGAGACCATGTAGTCTTTCGCTAACTGTTGAAGGGCGAGGTTCTTTTGGTCCAGTGTTAAGCCTGAACGAGAAATAAGATTTTGGTGAATTCTGATTGCGCGGTCGACTTCACCACGAGACCGGAACAGGTTACCCAACGCAAGGTGAGTATCGATGGTCTCGTTATCAACTTGGAGCAATTCAATAAAGTGATCGACAGCCTTATCTGATTGGTCAGAGAGCAGCAGATTAAGACCCGTCATATACTGACGAGAGATTTGATGAGATTGCTTCTGCTTGTCTTGCTGAGCGCTGCGATGCCCCATATACCAGCCATACGCAGCAGCTATAGGCAACAACAAGAAGAGTAGTTCAAGCATTAAAGTTAAGCCTTATCCTTATGCCTGTTTTTCAATGGCTGGCTTATCAGCAGCGTTGTTTGATTCAGTTGGTTCGTACTTTTTCAGTTTTTTCTTTAAACGACGGACCTGTAGCTGAGTTTTCAGTTGGATGCTACCAAAGATAACCCACGCTAAAGCAAAGCCAACCACAAATACTACACCTAATAGCGTAGATAAGTGGAACTCTCCTTTTGCTAGAAGATAGTTAAAAGTCACGAGCTCTTGGTTTTGGGAACCTAACGCCAATGCAATTAAAAAGAGAGCTAAAACAGCAACGATTTTTATAATTTTCATGTTACATCACCCTTCTAGGAGTAAGTCGGTAAGATTATGCAGGAAAATGCTTCTTCAGACTACGTATATTAGCAATAATCTATACCCAAGTAACCTCAAGATGCTTAGTTTGTAGACATGCTTAGAAGTTAAAGTTATTTGGGTATAGAAAACAGCTGAATCCACAATTAGATTAGTAAACGATCTTGGATGTATGACTAACTTGGATACATTACAAAAAAGCGGCATACACAAACGTATGCCGCTTTTTTCAAACTAATAAGAGTGCATTAACCAATATTTACACGCTCACGAAGTTCTTTACCAGGTTTGAAATGTGGAACGTATTTACCTTCCAATTCCACTTTATCGCCCGTTTTAGGGTTACGACCTACGCGAGGCTCGCGGTAATGAAGAGAAAAACTACCAAAGCCACGGATCTCGATACGGTCACCGCTCTCTAGTGTAGAGGCCATGTGCTCTAAAATATCTTTTACAGCATCCTCTACCTCTTTCGCTGATAAGTGTGTTTGCTCAGCGCAGAGTCTTTCAATCAGTTCAGACTTAGTCATAGTTGCCCTCTTTGAGTATCTTTATCACTTATTATAGTAAGTAATACTAATTCCAACAAACACTTGCTGACAATTCTAGACAAATTTTATGCAAAATGCGCAATGAAGAAATGCCTTTTATTAAGATAGTTTACTGTCATTAGTATTACTACTTAAATATGACCAAATATAAAAAAGGAGCCTTGCGGCTCCTTTTTTGCTTAAGCGAGTATATTATTCGCCTTTAGCAGCTTTGAAAGCGTCAGCCATTGCGTTACCGAATGCATTGTCATCTTGCTTGTTGATAGATGCCATTGCTTCTTGCTCGTCAGCTTCGTCTTTAGCTTTGATAGATAGGTTGATTACGCGGTTCTTACGGTCTACACCTGTGAACTTCGCTTCAACAACATCACCAGCGCTTAGGATTAGAGAAGCATCTTCTACGCGATCGCGTGATACTTCAGAAGCACGGATGTAACCTTCAACGCCTTCTGCGATTTCAACAGTAGCGCCTTTAGCGTCAACAGCAGTTACAGTAGCGTTAACTAGAACACCTTTCTTGTTGTCAGCAACGTAAGCATTGAATGGGTCATTTTCCATTTGCTTGATGCCTAGAGAGATGCGCTCACGCTCAGCGTCTACTGCTAGAACAACTGCAGAGATCTCGTCGCCTTTCTTGTACTCACGTACAGCTTCTTCGCCAGCAACATTCCAAGAAATGTCAGATAGGTGAACTAGACCATCGATGCCGCCTTCTAGACCGATGAAGATACCGAAGTCAGTGATAGACTTGATCTTACCAGTAACTTTGTCGCCTTTAGCTTGTGCTTCAGCGAATGACTGCCATGGGTTAGCTTTACACTGTTTCAGACCTAGAGAGATACGACGACGTTCTTCGTCGATTTCAAGAACCATAACCTCAACTTCGTCGCCAACATTAACAACTTTAGAAGGGTGGATGTTCTTGTTAGTCCAATCCATTTCTGAAACGTGAACTAGACCTTCAACGCCTTCTTCGATTTCAACGAAGCAGCCGTAGTCAGTTAGGTTAGTTACGCGACCAGTTAGTTTGTGACCTTCTGGGTAACGCTTAGCGATTGCTACCCATGGATCTTCGCCTAGTTGCTTAAGACCTAGTGATACGCGAGTACGCTCACGGTCGAACTTAAGAACTTTAACTTGGATCTCGTCACCAACGTTAACGATTTCAGATGGGTGCTTAACGCGCTTCCAAGCCATATCAGTGATATGTAGAAGACCGTCAACGCCACCTAGGTCAACGAACGCACCGTAGTCAGTAAGGTTCTTAACGATACCTTTAACTTCAGAACCTTCTTGTAGAGTTTCTAGAAGCTCGTCACGCTCAACGCTGTTCTCTGATTCGATAACTGCACGACGTGAAACAACTACGTTGTTACGTTTTTGGTCAAGTTTGATAACTTTGAACTCTAGCTCTTTGTTTTCTAGGTGAGCAGTGTCGCGGATTGGACGTACGTCTACTAGAGAGCCAGGAAGGAAAGCACGGATACCGTTTAGTTCAACAGTGAAACCGCCTTTAACTTTACCGTTGATGATACCAACAACAGTTTCAGCTTCTTCGTAAGCTTTCTCAAGTACGATCCAAGCTTCGTGACGCTTAGCTTTCTCACGAGAAAGTTGAGTTTCACCGAAACCATCTTCAACAGCGTCTAGAGCTACGTCTACTTCAGCGCCAACTTCAACTTCAAGTTCGCCAGCAGCGTTCTTGAACTGTTCAGCAGGGATAGCAGATTCAGACTTAAGACCAGCGTCAACAAGAACGAAACCGTTCTCGATAGCTACTACAGTACCTTTAACGATGCTGCCTTGTTGGAATTCTGTTTCGTTTAGAAACTCTTCAAAGAGTTGAGCAAAAGATTCAGTCATTTAATTAATCTTCAATAAATTAAACTTCCACGGGTATCCTACCGCATGGGGTTATTAAATTCGCCAGTCATCATCCTTGCGACCAACGCTCTTAGCCTAGTCGAGTATTATTACTCAGCTAGCTTCGATTCGATATATTGTAGTGCCTTTTCTACTACTTCGTCGATAGTCATCGACGTAGAATCTAGCACAAGCGCATCCTCAGCAGGGCGTAATGGCGCCACTGGGCGGTTACGATCTCGGTCGTCACGCTCTTGGATCTCGCTTAAAAGGTCAGCAAATCTAACATCTAACCCTTTCTCTTGCAACTGTTTAAGGCGTCGATTTGCACGCTCTTCAGCACTCGCATCAAGGAAGATTTTTGCTTGCGCACTCGGGAATACAATTGTGCCCATATCACGACCATCAGCAACCAGACCCGGAGCGGTCTCAAATGCACGCTGACGACGTAGTAATGCTTCACGAACACGTGGCAAAGCCGCAACTTTAGATGCTGCCATGCCTGTTTCTTCTTTGCGAAGCTCCCCTGACACGTCTTCGCCTTCTAGAATGACCTTAACTAAGTCACCTTCCGCGATAAATTGAACGTCTAGGTGGGTTGCTAGTGGGACAAGAGCATCTTCTGACTCGGTGTCGACACCGTGGTGAATCGCAGCGAGTGCAAGTACACGATAAATTGCGCCAGAATCTAAGAGTTGGAAACCCAACTTTTTCGCCAGCAACATACATAAAGTGCCTTTACCTGCACCACTAGGTCCATCTACGGTTACAACCGGAGTTTGAGAGGACATGTTCTTCTCCACCAATAGTTTCTTTTCAGCAATTTGCTCGGTTTTCGAGGCGCACATTATACGGGTAATCAGTCTTTGGAGCGAGGAAAAATGTCGTGTAAAGCATTACACCTAATGCGTAATTGGATTCATCAATAAACATAAAGTTCAACAAAAACGGCGAGAGCTTCTGCCCTCGCCGTTTTAAATGTCATGAACTTAAGCTCGATTAAACAATCGGTTTTTGACCACGCTCAGCTAACTTTAAGATCACACTGTCAGCAACTTTGCCCGCGACACCTGCTAGCTTGTCTGCCAGCTTTTTCTTCTGCACATAATGCACAGAAAGTACGGTTTTATCTTTGCATGCCGCAACAACGATATCATCAGATGTACTAATGTCATCCACCAAACCAAGCTCTTTCGCTTGTGTACCGAACCAGTGCTCACCAGTGGCTACTTTGTCTAGGTCCAAACTAGGACGACGCTCACGGATGAAGTCTTTAAACAAGACATGTGTTTCTTCAAGTTCTTGCTTAAACTTATCGCGCGCTTTATCGGTATTCTCACCGAACATCGTTAGCGTGCGTTTATATTCACCCGCTGTTAGTTGTTCGTACTCAATGTCATGTTTCTTCAACAGTTTGTTGAAGTTAGGAATTTGTGCGATAACGCCAATAGACCCCACAATTGCAAATGGTGCAGAAACAATCTTATCTGCTACACATGCCATCATGTAACCACCACTTGCCGCAACTTTGTCAACAGAGATGGTCAGAGGAAGACCCGCAGCTTTGATTCGGTCCAGTTGAGAAGAGGCAAGGCCGTAACCATGAACCATACCACCGCCAGACTCTAAGCGAAGTAACACTTCATCACCTTCACGTGCGACAGCCAAAATAGCGGTGATTTCTTCACGTAGAGACGCGACTTCTTTTGCGTCTATGCTACCGTTGAAATCAAGAACAAATAGGTGTGGTTCACGCTTGCTATCTAATGAACCGTCTTTGCTCGCTTGTTTGATTTCTTTCTCGCGAGATTTGTTCTTCTCTTTTTCTTCTTTCTTGACGGCTTTATCTCGAGCCTTGATGAAAGCATCGTCATGCAAATGATGCTCTAACTGCTCAACAGATTGTTTGTGTTGCTCTGAAAGGTTGGTAATCTCTAACTCCCCTTTCGCCGCACCCGATTTGCCACCAGCCGATTTTGCAATAATGAGCAGAACAATTATCGCAGCAACCACCGTGATAATTTTGGCCAGAAACAGACCATAATCTAATAAAAATTCCAACGAGAGCTCCTTTATCTCATTTCAGATGACGTTAGTATGTTACGCAGAAACATCAGCGAGAAGGCAGCGCGGTTTGTAACCACTTGTTCTGATTGATAGCATACCTAACGAAAGTTCTGGAATTGGTATAACACATGAATTGGTGTATTGTAACCATCTTGTCACGATTACCAAGATTTTCCATTGAGAAACAGGCGTTTTTTAGCGTCAATTAACTATCATGGACCCTCTTACAATAATAAGGATTTATCGCCGTGAACTACTCCGTTTCAGCTGATGCTCTAAAAGGTAAAGTCATTCTTGTTACTGGCGCTGGTAATGGCATCGGCCGTCAAGCCGCGCTTTCTTATGCCGAGCACGGTGCAACTGTTATTCTCTTGGGTAGAAATGTGCAAAACCTTGAATCTATCTATGATGAGATTGAAGCTGCTGGCTATCCACAAGCTGCTATCATTCCATTGGATCTCAAGGGTGCAACTCAGCAGAATTACATTGATATGGCAGAGACAATCGAAGGACAGTTTGGTCGCTTGGATGGTCTATTACACAACGCAGGTGTCTTGAGTTCGCTGTGTCCATTTGATCAAATCAAAGAGGAAGACTTCGACGATATCATGCAGATCAACGTGAAAGCCGAAGTGCTAATGACTCAAGCATTACTGCCTGTGATGCGTAAATCAGAAGCTGGGCGTATTATCTTTACCTCTTCAACTGTCGGCCACTCTGGCCGCGCATTCTGGGGGCCATACGCTATCTCTAAATTTGCCGTAGAAGGCATGATGCAAGTTTTAGCTGACGAGCTGAGTGATACACCGATCCGCGTTAACGCAATTAACCCTGGTGCCACTCGTACTCGCATGCGTGAAAAAGCATATCCGGGTGAAGATGCGAATACTCTCAAAACGCCACTGGATATCATGCCGCTATATTTGCACTTAATGGATCCTGCGGTTACCGATGTGAACGGTCAGTGCATCGACGCTCAACCGAAGCGTAAATAACTCATTCAGGTTACCTCACATAATCGATTGAAAAGGCAGCAAACGCTGCCTTTTTTCATTTCTCTCTTCATAAAAATCTTGCGACTTTCTCCCACAGAAATATACTGTACATATATACAGGTATTTATTATGCAAGATATTATTCAGAACTTAAAAAGCCAACACCTTGTTTGGCAAGCAAATTTAACGAAAGCAGATCCTCAGCAGTTGCAGACTAGTTCCGGTTTTTCTGAATTAGATGATTTGCTCGGCGGAGGCTTTCCACCTCATGGCGTAGTGGAGATGGAATCTATTGGTAGTATTGGTGAATTGCGTTTGCTCGCTCCCTATTTAAAAGCCACTCAGACCAATGGTATGACCGCATTTATTCAACCACCTGCGCTAGTGAATTCTCTGTTTTTACACTACATCGGGTTGGATATAAACCAAGTGTGGGTTGTTACTCCAACTCACCCCAAAGATGCTCTTTGGGCTGCAGAGCAATGTCTGAAAAGTGGGGTATGCAGTAATGTTTTGTTATGGCAAGAAGAGCTTGAAATACACCAAGTGAAACGCTTACAGGTAGCGAGTGAACAAGGTACTTGCCCTCTCTTTATGCTTAAAACAGATACTATCAACCGCTTGTCTTTGCCTGTGTCACTCAGTTTAAAACTGAAAGGCGACGAGCAAGGGATTCATGTTGAAGTGCTGAAAAGGAAAGGAGGCTGGAATAGAGGTAGCGTTAGTATCGGCTTCCAACACCATTATCCGCAACTGGTGAAACCATCATCTGAAACTGTGCACTCGACTGTGGTCAATTTCCCACTGGCGAACCAAGGTTAGTGATATGGCTCTGTGGATTTACTTGCACTTCCCTCGCCTGCAGCTAGACGCACTCTTTGGTGATAACCAAGAACAACCCGTGGTGATTGTCGAAAGCCAACGTTGCCAGATTATTCAATACAACGAGATTGCCGAACAACAAGGCATTAAACCAGGTATGGGCCTAGGCAGTGCTGCGTCCTTGTGTCGAGATTTACAAGTGCATCCTTATCATCCGCACACCGAATGGAGCAAGTTACAAGAAATTGCTCAATGGCTGTATTTGATCACATCTGACGTTGTGTTGATGCCAAACCAAGGTATTTTACTGCGTGCTACTCCAATGCTCGCTCTGTATGAAGGGCTTGAAAACTATTGGAATAAAGTCAGAGCTCACTTATCGGAGCTGAAACTGAGTTTTCAATTCGGATGTGGTTTTTCGCCTTTTGCTGCCAAATTGATGGCAATATCAGGAGCGAACGTCATCAGTGAAGACAAATCTGCCATACAAAAAGTCCTATCACCATTACCGTTAACACTGGCAGATTTATCAAGCGCTACAGTAGAGAAGTTACAACGTGTAGGCGTCACCACATTGCAAAACCTGCTTGAACTGCCATTGCAAGACATCGCACGACGCTTTGATATCGATTTGGTGAACTACGTTGGTCGACTGACTGGGCAGTTTAAACACCCTGTCGACCTTTATCACCCTACCGAATCCTTCCAAGTTTATTTAGAGCTGTTGTTTGAGATCGAAAACGTTCAGTGGATTGAAAAACCGTTGGCCAAATTACTTCGTCAACTCGAAACCTTTCTTAAATTAAGAGATAAGGTCGCTTTTGAACTGTGTTTAACACTCCACCAGCGTGAGAAACAAGAGCAACACCTTCAACTCACTTCTGCGCAAGGTGATTACCTATGTCAGCGTTGGCAACAGTTAGCGAGTTTGAGCTTAGAGTCACTCTCGCTTAATGGCCCAGTCACAGGGCTAACGTTAAAAGTCATCCGTCAAGGTGAGCCTCTTAGTGCATCACGCGATCTCTTTGCTGGGCAGAAAGGAAACATGAATGCTTTAGAGCTGCTCTCTTTACTGCAAGCTAAATTGGGGAAAAGTGCCGTTTTAAAACCCAATATTGCTTGCGATCCTAGACCAGAAAAGGCCAGTCAGTATCGCCCTGCTGATGCTCCAGATAAAAAGGGGCACGCCATACCCTCCATACTACGCCCCGCAATGCAATTACCCACTCCCATTGTATTGCAAGAACAAGTTTCTTTGGTCCACGGACCTGAGCGAATAGTTTCTGGGTGGTGGGATGGTGATGAGATCATGCGTGATTACTACATTGCACACACCAAGCAAGGCCGCTGGTTATGGATATTTCGCGATCAGCACAAGCACTGGTTTCTTCATGGCTATTTTTGTTAAATCGACAGTTATTTTTGTTGGGTCATTATGAGTTACGCGGAACTATTTTGTCAGTCTAACTTCTCTTTTTTGACTGGAGCTTCTCATGCAGAAGAGCTGGTACTCCAAGCTGCTTTCTATCGCTATCAAGCTCTAGCTATAACGGATGAATGTTCAGTCGCGGGCGTTGTCAAAGCCCATGCGACCATCGAACAACATAAACTCGATATCAAACAAATCGTTGGAAGTATGTTTTGGTTAAATGATGAATGCCAAATCGTACTGCTTTGCCCTTGTCGCAAGGCTTATGCCGAGTTGTGTCGTATCATCACAAACGCAAGAAGACGTAGTGAAAAAGGCAACTATCAACTGTTCGAATGGGATTTGATGTCGGTTCGACATTGTTTGGTATTGTGGCTGCCCACACATCAAGAGAGTGATCACTATTGGGGGCGCTGGCTCAATCAACACCACGCTAATCGTTTGTGGGTAGCGATTCAGCGCCATTTGAGTAACAACGATACTGAGTACATTGCGCACTGCGAGCAGTTAGCACATGAATTTCAATTACCTATAACTGCCTGCGGAGGCGTTCTCATGCATGATGTTGAACGCTTGCCATTACAGCATGTACTTACTGCTATAAAGCATGGGTGTAGCGTCGATAAACTCGGTTTTGGCCGTATTTCGAATACTGAGCGAGCGCTTCGTCCTTTTAAAAAGTTGATTCGGATTTACAAACCAGAATGGCTGGAAGAAAGTACTTACATCGCCGATTTATGCGAGTTTAAGCTCTCCGATTTAAAATACGAATATCCTACCGAGCTGATCCCAGATGGTTATACACCCGACTCTTACTTACGTATGTTGGTCGAACGTGGTAAAAGGCTGCGTTTTCCTGAAGGCGTGCCAGCAGAAGTCAATCAAACCATCGAGAATGAACTGGCGCTTATTCAAGAGCTGAAATACCACTACTACTTCCTTACTATTCACGACATCGTAATGTTCGCGAAACAGCAAGGCATTCTTTACCAAGGGCGAGGTTCCGCTGCAAACTCTGTGGTGTGTTATTGCCTGGAAATTACCGCCGTCGATCCTCGACAAATCGCTGTCTTATTCGAACGATTTATCAGTAAAGAACGTAAGGAACCGCCGGATATTGATGTGGACTTTGAACACGAGCGCCGTGAAGAAGTTATCCAGTATATTTACAAAAAATATGGCCGTGAGCGTGCAGCACTTGCTGCAACAGTGATCAGCTATCGCTTTAAAAGTGCCGTGCGTGAAGTCGGTAAAGCACTAGGGATTGAAGAGACCCAATTAGATTTTTTCATTAAGAATGTTAATCGCCGAGATCGCAGCCAAGGCTGGCAAGCTCAAATTATTGAACTTGGCTTACAACCAGAATCTCTCAAAGGGCAGCAGTTTATCCAATTGGTCAACGAGATCATTGGCTTCCCACGCCATTTATCTCAGCACGTAGGTGGCTTTGTAATTTCATCTGGCCCTTTATATGAGTTGGTACCTGTTGAAAATGCCTCGATGGAAGATCGCACTATCATTCAATGGGATAAAGACGATTTAGAAAGCTTGAAGCTACTAAAAGTCGATGTGCTCGCACTCGGCATGTTAAACGCCATCAAAAAGTGCTTTCAGCTGGTCGAGAAACATCACCAGCGATCCCTCTCTATTTCCGAAATCACTCGCCGACAAGATGATCCACACGTGTATCGCATGATCCAAAAAGCTGACACGATAGGCGTATTCCAAATAGAATCTCGTGCACAAATGAGCATGCTTCCTCGCCTAAAGCCTGCTTGTTATTACGACTTAGTGATTCAAATTGCAATTGTTCGTCCAGGCCCTATTCAGGGTGATATGGTGCATCCTTTTTTAAAACGACGAGATCACAAAGAGCCTGTCAGTTATCCATCGGAAGAAGTAAAAAGCGTTCTTGAGCGGACTATGGGCGTCCCTATTTTCCAAGAGCAAGTCATCAAGCTAGCCATGGTAGCCGCAGGGTTTAGCGGCGGCGAGGCCGATCAACTCCGTCGAGCGATGGCATCATGGAAAAAGAATGGCGATCTCGCTAAATTCAGACCAAAACTGATCAATGGTATGCAAGAGAGAGGTTATGACTTAGCGTTTGCTGAGCGCATTTTCGATCAGATTTGCGGCTTTGGTGAGTACGGCTTCCCTGAAAGTCATTCAGCGTCTTTCGCAGTGCTGGCATATTGTTCTGCATGGTTAAAATATTATTACCCAGCCGAATTTTACACTGCATTGTTGAACAGCCAACCAATGGGATTTTATAGCCCATCGCAATTAGTACAAGATGCTCGCCGACATGGCGTCGAAGTATTGCCGGTGTGCGTCAATCATTCAAAATATCAACATCATCTCGTCTCACGTCCGAATGGCAGGCTCGGCGTGCAACTTGGTTTTCGCTTGGTGAAAGGCTTTAACGCAGAAAGCGCACAAAGGCTTATTGAGCGCAAACCACTTAATGGTTACCGATCGATTCAAGAAGTAAAGCAGATATTAAGAAGCCGAAGTGACATTGAATTATTGGCTTCAGCCAATGCATTTCAAGCCTTATCGGGAAATCGTTATAACGCTCGCTGGGCAGCAATGGATTCCTTATCTGACCTACCATTGTTTCACAAGGTCGAAGAACCCAATGTTAGCTACCAGACTCAACCCTCTGAATATGAAAATTTAATTGAGGATTACGCAAGCACGGGACTATCTCTTAGCCGCCATCCAATTAAATTATTAGAAGAAACGGGCAAACTCCCTCACTTTACCCGCATGAGGCAACTGACAGAGAAACCGCATAAGTCACTGGTCACAGTGGTAGGTGTGGTAACAGGAAGACAATCTCCAGGCACCGCCGCTGGCGTGACATTTTTTACGTTAGAAGATGACACGGGCAACATTAATGTGGTCGTTTGGCAAGCTACAGCACGAGCCCAAAAGCAAGCGTATTTAGGCGCTAAAGTATTAATGGTGAAAGGCATTCTTGAAAGAGAGGGAGAAGTCACGCACGTCATTGCTGGTAAGTTGATTGATTGCACGCACTACTTGAACAATCTACAAAGTAAATCTCGGGATTTCCATTAGTACAGAGGAATTAAGGAGAGAGATGTTAAAAATCAGAGAGAGGTGCGCTCCCTCTGATTTCACTAGATCTAATCATGCACTTTTAGAAAGCATCTGGCGTAATCGGTCTTGAGCAACTTCAACCAGCAGATCCGGTTGGAATTTAGATATAAAGCGATCACAGCCTACTTTTTGTACCATGGCTTCATTAAAACTACCGCTCAGAGAAGTGTTCAATGTGATAAACAACTTAGACATACGTGGATCTTGGCGCACTTCATGGGTCAGTTTATAACCGTCCATTTCAGGCATTTCAGCATCCGTAATCATCATCAACAGCTCTTTTTCTACATCTTTACCTTCATCACACCAACGTTTTAAAACCGTTAACGCTTCTAGCCCGTCACGACACTCGATGATATTCATACCTAATTGAGAAAGCGTATCGCGAACTTGATTACGAGCTGTAGAGGAATCATCCACAATCAGAACATTACGCCCGACCATTGCTTGGGCCAATTCTTGATCGAGAATATCCTCCGAGATAGTCACGTCGTAATGTACGATCTCTGCTAAAACTTTTTCAACGTCAATAATTTCGACAATTTGAGAGGCATCCCCCTCTTTAATTTGCGTGATAGCCGTGAGGTAATTCGAGCGACCAGACGTGGAAGGAGGCGGCTGAATTTCAGTCCATGCCGTATTAATAATGTTTTTAACCGGACCGACTAAGAAGCCCTGCACCGTGCGGTTGTACTCTGTCACGATCAAATTTTCTTCTTCCGCTTCACCACGCAAAGCTGGGAAACCTATCGCGCCACGCAAATCAATCACTGGCACTGCTTCACCTCGTAAAGAAGCGACCCCACGAATGTTGTAGTGTGAGCCAGGAAGCTTGGTTAACGGTGGCAGCTTGATGACCTCTTTCACTTTGAACACATTAATCGCAAACAATTGGCGACTATTTAAAGTGAACAGCAGAAGCTCTAGTCGATTTTCACCAACCAAGTTTGTACGCTGGTCAACCGTATTTAACACTCCGGACATACTACTACCTAAATTATGGATAATTCTTATTTTACTCGAAATCAGTACAGACACAGCAAGGTTATATAACCAAATAACCTTAAAATATTTGGCTTTTCGAGCACAGCTTTAAAGTACAACAGTTTTAGCGTATTACTTCTCTTTGCATCAGACGCAAAGTCACGCAGCACATTGAAAGCCATTTTGTTTATTTACTTGAGCTTTTTAGGAAATTACATGAATGGCGCAGATATAGCAATGCAGCATAACTCAAATTCCCTTTCTAGTAATAGGCGATCAAAAAGGGTGAGCCGTTAAGTCTCACCCTAAATCACCTACAAATGCAGTCTCAACAGCCAGGCACATCATCATGTTAAAAAGTACTTAACCTTCCACAACCTTCATCAATAGTTGACCATCGTACAACGCCTGCTTAATCAACGCGGCACCAGGCATTGTGGCTTGCTTATAGAAACGAGACTCCACCAGCTCAAGATCTTGGTGATAAACAGGTAAACTCTGCTCTTCGATACAGCGACGAACCGCAGGATAAAGCACATCTTTTGCTTGGTTAATCACACCACCGATCAAGATTTTCTCAGGGTTAAATAAGTTGATCACAATAGCAATTGCAGAGCCTAAGTAGCCTCCAAGTTTTTCAATCACATCGACGGCCAAAGGATCACCGTTTGCAGCGGCTTCACAAATGCTCTCAATACTCATTTCCTCTTGTTTAGCAAGAATAGAGTCTTCGCCATCAGCGATTCGTCTTACGACTTCTTCACGAATTGCCTGAGAACTGGCAACGGTTTCCAAACAGCCAATATTGCCGCAATGACAACGTTTTCCATTTGGGTCAATTTGAATATGCCCGAGTTCACCAATGTTACCGTGACGGCCTTGCAAAACGCGCCCATCCAGAATGATGCCCGCACCTAAACCGTGGTGGATAGAGATAAGAACGGAGTTGTCATTATCTTGAGAATGACCAAAAAGCTTTTCTGCTAATGCCCAAGCTCGCGTGTCATTGGCAATGAAAACTGGCAAGCCTGTTGCTTTGTATATCTCTGGTCCAAGAGCAAGATTTTCGACATTGTAATGAGGCATCTGCAAAACGACACCTTGCTCTGAGTTCACGAGACCAGGCAGCGTAAGGGCAATACTGGTAACACGATCAAGTTGATCCGCGTAAGTCTGAAAGAATTCATCAATTTCGTAAAGCAGGCGCTCAAGCACATCGTCTTGATCAAGCTCGTGTATCTCGATTTTAGTATCGATTAGTACATCACCGCCTAACTCATGCAAAGCAATGGTTAAATAACCCCGCCCCAAACGCATTGACAAAAATTGCCAGCCTTCATTATTGACCTGCAAACCGACAGCAGGTCGACCACGACTCGTCGCTTCTTGTACTGTCGTTTCATGAATCAAGTGCGCTTCAATTAATTCTCGAGTGATTTTGGTGATACTAGCAGGAGCAAGCTCACTCTGCTTGGACAAATCAATTCGAGAAATAGGACCTTTTAGGTCAATTAGTTTATATACACGACCAGCATTGACCTGTTTGATATGATCAATATGGCCCGGTTGAGCCATGTACATCTTGCACTCCGAAATTCTATAACGGGACAATTTTTTTACTTTGCGAACTAATTGTGAAGTGAATTAATAAATCCCCGTGACAAGCATCACGTATAAACCTGTTTGTTTGTGTATTCAATCAAATAACGAAGAATCTACTCCTGTTAAATTGTTTGAAAAATAACTTATTTTTATTCACTAAATTATGAAGTAATGCCTTTAAAGCAGCGTATTTTTATCAATAAGGCCATTGCCTGTCGAATATCTGTCTGTTTTACCGGGGTTACTCTTAATGTAAACATTCTGTGCATATACTTATATTCAAGTAGCTTTAAGGTGTGGGCTAAGCGAGGCTAACCTTGAGAGCGATTGCGTAAAGTAAGGATAGAGTTCAAGTTACCTGTACACACACATTCATCGGAGAATCTATGACTTCCAAATTAAGACGAACAAAAATTGTCACTACGCTGGGTCCTTCAACGGATAAGGACAATATACTTGAGGAGATCATCAAAGCCGGTGCAAACGTTGTCCGTATGAATTTTTCACATGGAACCAGTGAAGACCACATTCAACGTGCGAACAAAGTCCGTACCATTGCAGCAAGACTTGGGCGTCAGGTTGCAATTCTTGGTGACTTACAAGGCCCTAAAATCCGTGTATCAACGTTTAAAGACGGCCAAGTCATTTTGAATGTGGGCGATAAATTCACATTAGATAGTGATTTACCAAAAGGTGAAGGCAATCAAGAATCTGTAGGGTTAGATTATAAAGAACTACCGCAAGATGTTTCACCAAATGACATTTTATTACTCGATGATGGACGCGTTCAGCTGCAAGTTACCAAAGTAGAGGGTAATAAAGTTCATACCCGTGTGATTGTCGGTGGTCCACTGTCCAACAATAAAGGGATCAACAAAAAAGGCGGCGGATTGTCAGCCGATGCGCTCACAGAGAAAGATAAAGCCGACATTCTTACCGCCGCAGCAATTCAAGTAGACTACCTTGCTATTTCATTCCCGCGTAACGGCGAAGACATGCATTACGCTCGACGCTTAGCCAGAGATGCAGGCCTTGAAGCCATGTTAGTGGCTAAAGTCGAACGAGCAGAAACCGTCGCGACCAATGAGTCTATTGACGACATTATTCTCGCATCCGATGTGGTGATGGTTGCACGTGGTGACCTTGGTGTAGAAATCGGTGACCCTGAGCTCATAGGTGTCCAGAAAAAACTGATTCGCCGCGCACGCAGTTTAAACCGTATCGTGATTACTGCGACACAAATGATGGAGTCCATGATTACTAGCCCAATGCCAACGCGTGCTGAAGTGATGGATGTGGCCAATGCGGTTCTAGACGGCACTGACGCGGTGATGCTTTCTGGAGAGACCGCTGCAGGTAAATATCCTGTAGAAACGGTCAAATCCATGGCCGAAGTATGTGTGGGGGCAGAAAAAATGTCGGAGGCAAGTCTATCAACCTATCGCTTAGATAGAACCTTCGAAACCGCTGAAGAAACCATCGCAATGGCAACCATGTACTCTGCGAATCACATGGAAGGAATTAAAGCGATGATCTCGTTAACTGAGTCCGGCAGGACTGCGTTGATGATGTCTCGCTTAAGCTCTGGCTTGCCAATATTTGCCTTATCACGGAATGAATCGACACTAAATCGAGCAGCATTATACCGAGGCGTGACACCTGTATATTTCGAGTCAAAAAGTGATGCGGGTTTACCAACGGCTCAAGCAGCGATTACTAGCCTTAAAGAGCAAGGGTTCTTGCACAAAGGTGATTTAGTCATTATTACTCAAGGCGATGTAATGGATGTTGTTGGCTCAACCAACTGCATGCGCATTCTACAAGCGTAGTCGTTATACCTAACCGGAGTTAACCACAAGAACCCGCAAATAAGGCTCCGAAAATGGAGCCTTATTTATATGCTTTGTATATTGCGCACATCGTGAACGTAAGAAGGTTTATGCACTCTCTCTACCATCAATTTCAACATCCAGCTGGTCATAGAGTTGAACTAGGTTAAACCCAGCTTGAAGCCCAAGTTGATAGTCATGCTCTAGTGACTCTTGGTCACTTAACAAAGAAGAAGAACGAAGTCCCTCTTTAGGCGCAACTTGTAAAATAAAAGTGTCGTCAGGTGGAGCAGATATAAAGGCCTGAGTGAGCTCAAATGTTTGATAATGAATCATCAGCATGTCGGCTAAACCTGAATCAAAATTCTCACCAATCAGATGACTTAAACGATACAAGTTATCGGCACCGAACAACCAACGGCCTCCATTTAACAGCATTTTCCCTGCAAGCTTCGATTGATGTGCTGCATTAATTTTTTGTTGGAAGAACGACGCCCAATCCAGCTTCCACTGATTCACTTTTTGCTGCCATGATTGCTGTACTGAGTTGATAGACTCCCGATACCATTCGACAGGCACATCCCCCACCTCACTTTGGGCTCTCGCTTCAATCTCTGAAAACGGCTCTGTGCGAATGACAATAATGTTGCGAGCATTCTGACGCCACGCTTCTTGAACAGGGATAGAGGCAGACACGCCGCCATCCACAAACTTATTGCCATTTACGTCGACAGGTCCGTGATATAACTTGGGAATCGCACATGTCGCTAGCATAGTGTTAAACCACGAGTCATCCAAGATTGGTAGATATTGATCTGATAGCGTCTCTATATTCGTTACCGCAGCAAACGCCCCTCGTTTTCCCAATGCACTGCGACCTAAATCAAGGTCAAGCTTGTATGGGAAATCTTGAATCCGTTCTAATGCCCACTCTAAACCTAAGTACTGCTGCTTTCGGATATAGCGAAACAGATTAAAAAATTCAGGAGACGTTGTCAGCTCGGTAATAAAAGCTTTGCCCATGCCATGTTGACGACACAAGTAAGAACATAAGTTAAGTGCTCCGGCAGAGGTGCCATAGAATTCATCGAAAGGATCGAAGTTGGAAAGTAAAAAGGCGTCTAAAACGCCAGCGGTAAAAATCCCTCTCTGCCCTCCACCTTGCGTGACTAAAGCAGTTTTACCATGCCTAAAGTGCTCATAAACTTTTACATCAAGCTCTGCATGGCTTTCTGTGATTATACCGCTGTTACGTATCATAGGCTCACGCCGTTTTGTTAAAACGTTTGGTAAAAGTGGTTATCTTAAGCTGTTGTAATAGCAATGATGCCAAATGACAAAAGCACTGCAAAAACAGTCACCACAATGATTAATGCGGATTTTAGATCGTGTTCCATAAACACCTCCTTAATATGTAACAAATTAATAACACCGGTGTGAAATATGTTCAAGATTTGCTTAATTTAGTCGCGCAATTTTGACTAACCCATCACAATTAGCTTAGTCATAATAAGGAGATAGGGCATGAACCAAAAACTCAGCTGGCTAGTAGGAATCATGATGATGAGTACTGCTATCAATGCACAAGCGAATATCATCGTTACACCATACATAGGCTATACAGGAGGCGGCCAAGTAGAGGATGAAAGTGGTAATACATACGATCTCGACCCCGCAGTGAATTACGCTCTTTCAGTCGAGACTCCCTTAGAAAAAGGAAGGATCGGATTGTTTTACTCCAATCAATCGACGGAACTTGAAAAGCTGTCCAACTCGGCAGATATCCATTATCTGCACTTCCAAAGCAGCATGTACTATCCTGTCGCAGAAAAATGGCAAACCTATATCGGTGTAGGTTTGGGCGCTTCTTACGCCGATGTGGATTGGGTAGACAAAAAATACGGATTTTCGGCTAGCGCTTTTGCAGGGCTGGAATATGAATTTTCAAAGAACTTTGCATTAACAGCCCAACTGAGATGGTTAGGAACGGTCGTTGATAACGATACATCTGGCGCCTGTACTCTACCTAATGACGGCTCAAACTGTATCATTAAGTTCGATACTGATTGGATGAACCAATTCCAATCAAATGTCGGTTTTAGTTTCCGCTTCTAATTTTTATGCATGTTCCTTTATAGGACTCGTCACAAAGAACGCTGAACGAGTCCTGCACAGAGCCGATAAAGGATATCGTCTAAACACCATTGTTTGGCAAAGTAACGAAGCATCATCTAGATAGGTGCACAAAAGATAGCCGTACGCCCTAATTAATCAAAATAGTCTTAAACACCAAAGCAATTATTAGATCCCAGTCATTTATTCCAGACAAACAACCACACACCCACATAAAACCACAATCAAACTCAAATTTAACAAGATTAAAACCAGACAACGCATCTGAATTAACATTTAGATTCTATTGCGCTAAGTATTATTAGAAGTTAGTCTGATCAGTGAAAACAGATAAATATTTCAGTTTTATCAAACACACATCAAAATTTTAAGATTAATAATCTACTTTCTCTTACAGTAGCCAGAATATAGCTCTATAAAATTATAAGAAGTTAGAATTAAGGATAGAAAAGCTGATGGATAACAGCGGTCCTTTCTTCCAACTATTTGCGCAATTATTACTGTGTTACGTAGAGAGCTTCATTCCTCAGGGAGTCTTATAGGAGTCAAATATGAAGCGAGAACAATGGGGATCCCGGGCGGGATTCATCTTAGCAGCAGTTGGGTCTGCTATCGGTTTGGGAAACATTTGGCGTTTCCCATACATGGCCTATGAAAACGGTGGCGGCGCATTTTTTATTCCTTACATTTTTGCCATGATCACTGCCGGTATTCCATTTATGATCCTTGAGTTCAGTATGGGACAAAAATACCGAGGCTCGGCACCAAAAACACTTGCGAAAATTCATTCTAAATTTGAATGGCTTGGCTGGTTCCAAGTTGGTGTGGCTGCAGTTATTGCCGTTTACTATGTGGCTGTTATCGGTTGGTCGATTTCTTACTTTGGGTTGTCGTTCACTCAAGGTTGGGGAACCGATACCAACGCATTTTTCTTTAGTGAATACCTAAAGCTAGGTGACAACTCACCAACAGACTTAGGCAGTATTCAATGGAAGATTGCTTTATCCATGGTAATTGCTTGGGCAATTACTTACACCGCCATTGCCAAAGGCGTGAAATCAGGAATTGAACGAGCATCTAAAATTATGATGCCAATCCTATTCTTGATGGTGATTTTCTTAATCGGACGTATGATTTTCTTGCCAGGAGCTCTAGATGGCGTGAACTACATGTTCGAACCCGATTTCAGCAAAATTTGGGATGTGAAAGTATGGGCAGCGGCATATGGTCAGATCTTCTTTACGCTAAGTATCGGCTTCGCCATCATGCTAGCTTACTCTAGCTACCTACCAGAAAAGTCAGACATAACGAATAACGCGTTTATGACCGTGTTGATCAACTGTGGCTTCTCGATCCTAGCCGGCATCATGATCTTCTCAGTATTGGGTTACATGGCTCAAGAGCAAGGTAAGCCGTTAACAGAGGTGGTATCTGCAGGCGTTGGCTTGGCTTTTGTTACTTTACCTGCGGCAATTAACCTACTACCTGCCCCATATATTCTTGGTCCACTGTTCTTCTTTGCACTGGTGGTTGCTGGTCTAAGTTCGCATATTTCAATTATGGAAGCCGTAACTTCAGCCATTATCGACAAGCTGAAGTGGAGCCGTAAAAAAGCTGCAAATGTTGTGATTGGTATTGGCTTCGTTGTCTCTATGGCGTTTGCTACCAATGGCGGTCTGCTGCTACTCGACCTAGTAGACCACTTTGCAAACAACGTTGGCATCATGGTTGGTGGTCTGGTTGAGATTGTCTTGATGGCGTGGCTATTGAAGCGCGTGCCAGAAGTACGTAATTACGTTAACGAGCGCTCTGATTTCTCTGTTGGTCAATGGTTCGAGATCTGCTTACGCTTCGTTACACCAATCATGCTCGCCATTATCTTAGCGACCAAGCTATACGCCCTAATTACTGAAGGCTACGGTGGCTATGATCTAACTTTAGGCTGGGCACTTATCGCCGCACTCTTTATCTTTGGTCTAGTGATCAACGCAGTGAACCGCAAGGAGACAGCAAAATGACAATCAGCGCAATTATTATGATGGTTATTGGTTTAGGTATCACTTGGGGCGGCGCTGCCGTTTGCATTAAGCGAGCCATGAATAAACAATAGAACGTTAAGTTCCATACAAAAAAACGCCGGTAGTTACCGGCGTTTTTTTATACATACATTAGTTCAATTCTAGAAACTGTACTTGATGCCAACGGCGCCGCCAAGTTGCAAGTCAGCACCTTTGTAAAGATCTAGCTCTGGGTGTATTTGGCCATAAAGGTCCCAGCCGCGTGATAAATCCCAGTTCACACCAAGTGGTACTCTCACACCAAACTCGTCATCCCATTCATACCAGCCACCAACGCCGACATACCAAGTCACAGGCATGTTTTGATCGAATGTTCCACGCTTAGCGATGTAATCAAACGCCATACCATCGTTTCCGATAATGCCACGATATTTGTTATCTAACTCTACAACAACACTTAATTGTTGATCGACAGCCATACCAACTGATAGATCCGTTGGTTCGCTTGCCGCCATTGCCGTACTAGAAACTAGTCCCAAAACTAAAATGAATTTGTTCTTCATACACGTTATCAATTATTCAAAAAAACATTATTCGCTATTCAAACATAATGGCATATCAATATGTCAACGATGGGTAAGCTCGATGTATGAAAAAGCTGACAAAAGTAAAGATGAGTTTAGGATCACACTAAAAAAGGAACTGTCAGTTAATAAAATAGGAACTAAAAAAGGAGGCCGAAGCCTCCTTTTATGCATTACTATGAATGACTGCGATTAACCGTGGTTACGAATCCACTCATCCATTTCAGTTTTTAGGTTATCAGACTTAGTACCGAAGATAGCCTGTACACCACCAGCTACAACTACAACACCAGCAGCGCCTAGTTGTTTTAGCTTGTCTTGGTCAACAGCTGCTGTATCTGCAACTGCTACACGTAGACGTGTGATACATGCATCTAGACCAGTAATGTTAGCTTTACCGCCAAACGCTGCAACCAGTTCACCGCCCATATCAGAGCCAGAAGTTACAGCTGCACTTTCCGTTTCATCTTCACGGCCAGGTGTTTTTAGGTCAAGCGCTGTGATTACACCACGGAACACTACGTAGTAAATTACTGCGTAAACTAGACCGACGGCAATCATTAGCACCATCTTCTGAGCGTTACCAGATAGGACTAGGAAGTCGATCAGACCGTGAGAGAAAGAAGTACCGTGTACAAAGCCTAGAGTGTTCGAAACGATGTATGCAGAACCAGCTAGTAGAGCGTGGATACCGTATAGTAGCGGAGCAACGAATAGGAATGAGAATTCGATTGGCTCAGTAATACCAGTTAGGAATGAAGTCAGTGCAGCTGACGCCATGATACCCATTACTTTTGCACGGTTTTCTGGTTTAGCACAATGAGCAATTGCGATTGCTGCAGCTGGTAGACCGAACATCTTGAACATGTAACCACCCGCTAGCTGACCGAAGCCATTACCAGCAGCACGAGATGCTTCATCAGCAACTAGGTAACAAGTTAGTACACCATTTTGAGCTTCACCGGCAGCGTTAACACAAGAACCTGCTTCGAAGAAGAACGGTACGTTCCATACGTGGTGTAGACCGAATGGGATTAGAGAACGCTCAACAACACCGTAGATACCGAATGCTAGCTGTGGGTTTTGGTGTGCAGCCCAATCAGAGAATGCAGAAATTGCACCGCCAATTGGTGGCCAGATAACAGATAGGATAACACCTAGGATGATCGCAGCAAAACCAGTGATGATTGGCACTGCGCGCTTACCAGCGAAGAAGCCAAGGTACTCTGGAAGTTGGATTTTGAAGAAACGGTTGAATGCCCAAGCAGCCACACCACCGACAAGGATACCACCTAGTACACCTGTATCGATTTTCTCAACACCCATAACGCCCGCCATTACACCTAGCGTTGCCGTCATGATGCCGTAACCAACGATAGCTGCAAGACCTGCAACACCGTCGTTGTTAGTGAAGCCTAGCGCTACACCTACTGCAAATAGAAGTGCCATTTGGCCGAATACTGAACCACCAGCTTGTTCCATAAGATTAGAAACGATCTCTGGAATAAAGCTTAGATGGGCAGCACCCACACCTAATAAAATACCTGCAACTGGTAAAACTGATACTGGAAGCATCAGAGCCTTACCAACTTTTTGCAGGTTAGCAAAAAGGTTCTTAAACATGTTTATGCTCCTGATAAATTTATAAGTATTATTTGGGCACTAACGGCACACCCCCGTAGCCTAAAGGTTAGCACCCAATGAAAATGTAACCACAACTGCATTATATTTTCCGGCTCTAAATATATATTGATGACCCTCAAACTTTCCACACAGTTACGAAATTTAGTTTCAAAACAAGTCTTGGATCACACCCAAAAACAGCCGATGAAAAGGTTTGCATTGCACTTATATTACTGTTTTATAAAGAATTAATTATTTATATAATTAATTTTAAGGCGTAAATAAAATACGCCCCAATGTTATTTTTAGTAACAAAATTACATTTGTGATTTTTGAATGTTATTAAATCAACATTTTTAGTAAACATTAAACTCGTGAGCGTATCTGTTGTTTTTATCAACAAAAAAGGAGCCTAAGCTCCTTTTTTATGCTCTTATTATTTTTTCATCGCAAAAAAAGATTTCGGAAGTTTTCGGTGGTTTTTTGTGCCACTTCAGAAAGAGAGCACGATTTGAGTTGCGCAATATAAGAAGCGACTTCGACAACGTAAGCGGGTTGATTCTCTTTGCCACGATGGGGAACAGGAGCCAAGTAAGGAGAATCTGTCTCAATAAGAAGCTTCTCTAAAGGTAGAGTCTTCACCACTTCTTTTAACTCTGTAGCTTGACGGAAAGTAACAATCCCCGAGATAGAAATATAAAACCCCAGCTCCAGTGCAGCTTCAGCAAATGGAAGATCTTCTGTAAAACAGTGGATAACACCACCACATTTCTCTGCCCCACCCTTACGCAAAATATCTAGAGTATCCGCACGTGCGTTTCTGGTATGGATAATTAAAGGTTTGTTGAGCTCCACTGCAAGATCAACGTGTTGCTCAAAGCGCTCTTTCTGTAACGCGGCCGTTTCGGGCTTGTAATGATAATCTAAACCCGTTTCGCCAATAGCGACGACTTTTGCATTCGACGCATGGTGGCGCAATACGTCCATCGAAAAGTCGCTTTCAACATCAAGTGGGTGCACACCGCACGAAGCATAAACATTGTCATAAGGCTCGATCATTTCCATCATTTTCGGGAAAGAATCCAGCGTTACTCCAACAGAAAGTAGCTCAGTTACGTTTGCTTGTTTAGCTTTGTTAATAACGTCTTCCACATTGATGTGGAGATCGTCGTAATTCAATTTGTCTAAATGACAATGAGAATCTACGAACATAATGCCTCTCGTGATTCAATTAACCAATTCATTGATAGTAGCTCAAGGTTCAGGCCAGGAAAGGCTTGCACCTGAGCTTTCAGGTTCATCAGCGCCTTCGCTGATGAGTACAAACCGTTATAGTTGTCCGGTTGAAACTTTGTCGCGCCCGGAAGCATTTGAGCTTCTGATACACCAAACTGCGCTTTCTGAGCATCTGTCAGTAAATACCATGCCCAGTCTAGTGATTGCTCTGAGTGTTTAGCGATTAAAGAAGCACACTCAGAAACGTCTGAAACAGGCGAAGACATTGCCTTAATAAAACTGCGTTCAAAAGCCAAGTAAGCTTCGAGATCACCATTATTTAACGCATCCAATGTTTTTATTGGAGAGCCCATATTCAGTTTTAAGGCATAAGCAGGAACTTGCTTCGCCCCTTGTTCGTGCATCCATTGCATTGCTTGTTCCGCTGACGGAGGCGCAACAACCCAGTGTTGGCAACGGCTACGAATCGTTGGGAGCAGACGCTCCTGATTGTGGGTAACGAGCAAAAACAAGCACTTTGCCCCAGGCTCTTCTAGCGTCTTTAACAGCGCATTCGATGCCGACTCGTTCATAGAGTCCGCCGGTTCTATTACAAATAGGCGGTAACCATTAAGCTGAGATGATTCCTGAGCAAGACGGTTACAAGCGCGAATTTGGTCCACCGTTATCGCCTTTCCTTCTTTCTCTGGCTTGATCCAGTGTAAATCAGGGTGGTTTTGAGATTGATTTAGCTGGCAGCTATGACAAAAACCGCATGCTTCACTCGCGTAATTTTGGCAAAGAAGTACTTGGCTAAAAAACTCGATAAGTTTTTCGATGCCCAAGCCCTGCTCGCTTTGTAATAAAAGCGCACCTGGTATTCTGTCCGACTCTAACCCTACTTTGAGGTTATCCCATATTGGCTGTAGCCATGGATAATCATTTAACATGAGTCACCTAAATTTACGTTTCACTTATTGACGAGCTAGCCACTCGTTTAGAGCGTCCCGAATATCACGCGACACGCCTTCAATCGTCTGTTCTGCGTTAATGATAACGATGGAAGGATCGGCATGAGCAATCTCCAAATAACGCTCACGTGTACGCTCGAAGAAACTAATATCCATCTTCTCTATACGATCTAACTCACCACGCCCACGTGCACGCTCAAGCCCAACACGAGGGTCAATATCCATATAGAGAGTGAGAGCAGGTTTAAAATCACCAAGCGTTGTATCCCGGAGATTTTTCATTAACGATGCGTCAATCTGACGGCCACCACCTTGATAAGCTTGCGACGACATATCGTGTCGGTCACCAACCACCCACTGACCGTTTTCCAAAGCTGGTTTGATCACGTTCTCAACCAACTGAACACGTGCAGCGTACAGAAGAAGCAACTCCGTCATGTCCTTAAGTTCTTCGCCTTCGTGCTCTTCTTTCACCAGAGCGCGCATTTTTTCTGCTAGCGGTGTGCCTCCTGGCTCACGGGTATTTACGATATCCTCAATACCGGCCGCTTTTAGCGTATCTAAAACGGTTTTAATCGCAGTGCTTTTACCCGCGCCTTCTAGGCCTTCAACGACAATAAAGTTTGCTTTCATCATTTGTTCTTTCTTAGTTCTCTTAAATAGGCACGAACAGCACGGTTGTGCTCAGCAAGGGATTTCGAGAATACATGTCCGCCCTTTCCACTTGCTACAAAATATAAATAGTTGCTGCTTTCTGGATTCAAAGCCGCTTCAATGGAAGCTTCACCAGCCATCGCAATCGGTGTTGGTGGCAAACCATTGATGGTATAGGTGTTATATGGTGTCGGCGTACGCAAATCTTTCTTACGAATGTTGCCATCGTAGGCGTCACCCATACCATAAATAACTGTCGGATCAGTTTGTAACCGCATACGTTTGTTCAATCGGTTGATAAACACAGAAGCGACGCGCTCACGCTCAGAATCAATAGCCGTCTCTTTCTCGATGATAGACGCGAGAATCAAGGCTTCATATTTATCCTGTAATGGCAGCTTTTCTTGACGAGCTTCCCAGCTAGCGTCCAGTATTTTATTGAGTTTTCGATGCGCTCGTTTTAATAACTGGCTTTCACTCGCACCCGCTGTGTAATGGTAGGTTTCTGCTAAAAACAACCCTTCTAGCTTTTCTCTCTCAATTCCGAGCTTCGCAGCCATTTCTTTTTCTGAAAGATCGGTTAAATCATGCTTTAAATAAGGAGCACTTTTTAGTTGATCTACCCATTCAGAAAAGCGGCTGCCTTCAACAAAAGTGATCGCAAACTGGTATTCTTTTCCAGTATTCAGATCCTCCAATGTTTGCGAAAGTGACATACCAGGCTCAAGTTGGTAAGTACCCGCTCGCACTTGCAACAATTCTGGATATAAGTGAGGAATTAAACGGATATACTCCGATGTTTCAATCACCTCATCTTCAACTAAGGCGCGCATGACATGATGAAAGCTTGTACCACTTTCTACAGTAAACAGCTGAGGTTGTTCCAATAGAATAGGCTTTTCAACGTATTGTTTAGCCTGTGAAATTATATAAAAAACAGCTGCTGCGCCTATCACTGCGATCAGCACAACAAAAGCCAACAGTTTTTTAATCACGTAGTTAAATTCCCTTGCAGTCGTTGAGTCAATTTTCCTATCGGAAATATAGTCTTAGAGTTCGATGTCACTATGCTGCGAATAGGTGCGATACCTAATATTGAGTTACACATGAAAGCCTCGTCAGCACTCAGCAAATCTGGAAGTATAAAACGCCCCTCGATGACTTCAATATGACTTACTTTAAGTAACTCAAGCACCTTACGACGCATTACGCCCGTAACGCCTGATAAGGTCAGCTCCGGCGTAAATACTTTATTACCTTTAACCCAAAAAAGGTTGGCCATTGTAGTTTCAATGACATGGTTTTGCACATTTAACGTTATTGCATCTGCAAACTCTGTATTGTCGATTTCAGCCTTGGCGAGAATCTGCTCTAAACGGTTGTTGTGCTTATGTCCCGCAAGTAAAGGTTGAATCCCTAGACGAGTATTACAAACGCCCAAGTCCACACCTTGTTCTTGCCAAGATGAATAATGAGAAGGAAACGCAAAATTGGAAATCGTCACGATAGGGCCTTCAATCCCATTAGGGCTATACCCTCGCCCGCCAATACCGCGGCTAACGTGAATCTTCACCCCCGCTCGTGCGTCAGATAAAACCGCTTTGCTTGCCCAATCATGCACAACTTCCCAGTCAGGTGAAGAGATCTTCAAAGCGTCAAGGCAAGCACTCATGCGCTCAGTATGTTCTTGCCAGTAAACCAACTCTCCATTTTGGGTCAGGATGGTGGTAAAGCCTCCATCACCGTATTGGAATGAGCGGTCACCTAGCTCTACATGCGTTTGCGGAACTCCATTTACCCAAAACATTCACGTACCTTCAAATTAGCAGACAACAAATAAAACAAAACGGCTCAATGCTAAGCATCGAGCCGTTAGAATACAAGTTTCGCTTATCTAAATAAGGTTAGATAGTGTTACTCAGCGAACTTTTTGAAGATCAAAGAACCGTTTGTACCACCAAAGCCAAACGAGTTACAGATAGCGTATTCCATACCTTCAACTTTGCGCGCAGTGTGCGGCACAAGGTCGATGTCTAGACCTTCTTCTGGGTCATCAAGGTTAATCGTTGGTGGAACGATTTGGTCAACCAAAGACATAACCGTGATAATTGCTTCAACAGAGCCTGCTGCACCTAATAGGTGACCAGTCATAGACTTAGTTGATGATACAAGTACTTGCTTCGCACCTTCTTCACCAAGAGCACGTTTCACGCCCTTGATTTCTGCAACGTCGCCAGCAGGAGTAGATGTACCGTGAGCATTCACATAACCTACTTGGGTACCTGTGATGTTCGCGTCACGCATTGCCGCTTCCATCGCAAGTGCACCACCAGAGCCATCTTCGCTTGGAGAAGTCATGTGGTAAGCATCACCAGACATACCAAAACCAACCAGTTCTGCGTAAATCTTCGCGCCACGTGCTTTCGCGTGTTCGTACTCTTCAAGCACCATCATGCCAGCACCATCACCTAGAACAAAACCATCACGGCCTTTATCCCATGGGCGAGACGCTTTTTGAGGCTCTTCATTACGAGTAGATAGCGCTTTAGCTGCACCGAAGCCAGCCATGCCAAGAGGCGTAGAAGCTTTTTCTGCACCACCAGCAACCATCGCATCTGCATCGCCGTAGGCAATCATACGTGCTGCATGGCCGATATTATGCAGGCCAGTAGTACATGCGGTAGAAATCGCGATATTCGGACCACGAAGACCACGCATGATAGATAGGTTACCTGCAACCATGTTTACAATGGTCGAAGGAACAAAAAATGGGCTAACTTTGCGAGGGCCTTTGTCTACTAATGCAGTATGGCCAGTTTCGATAAGGTCAAGACCGCCAATGCCTGAGCCGATAGCAACACCAACTCGAGCCGCATTTTCTTCGGTAATTTGTAAGCCAGAGTTATCAAGAGCTTGAATACCCGCTGCAATGCCGTACTGGATGAAAAGGTCCATCTTACGAGCATCTTTTTTAGACATGTACTCTGTGCAATCGAAATCTTTAACAAGACCTGCAAAACGAGTTGAGAAGTTCGTAGTATCAAAGTGCTCGATATTTACGATACCACTTTGACCTTCTAGCAGGGCTTTCCAAGATGATTCTACTGTGTTGCCTACCGGTGACAACATACCCATGCCAGTGACAACTACACGACGCTTGGACACGATATAATTCTCCGGGAATTGAATATTTCTATGAGAGGATAGAAGAAGTTAGAAAGAACACAGGCGGTCTAGGAGACCGCCTGGGAGAGCTAATTACTGAGCGCTGTTTACGTAGTCGATTGCAGCTTGAACAGTAGTGATCTTCTCAGCTTCTTCGTCAGGAATCTCAGTGTCGAATTCCTCTTCTAGAGCCATAACTAGTTCTACAGTGTCTAGAGAATCAGCACCTAGATCGTCAACGAAAGAAGCTTCGTTTTTAACTTCTGCTTCGTCTACACCTAGCTGTTCAACAATGATTTTCTTTACGCGTTCTTCGATGTTGCTCATTTTTCTTTTCCTTTACAGATTTCGCCTAATGCGATGATTCCGTAGTTTATTCGAACTATTGAAAGTTGCAAGGGGGTCCTTGCTGGTCAAACCACAAAATTAGCGAATTTAACCGAATTTCAATACATTTTTGACTTAAATCATGCACAAATCTTGCGCATAAGCATGACAAGTTCATGACAGTTAACTGCAACTATAGGCTATTTTTCACAATGTAAAATAGCTTATTTTGCATAAACTGTCGCATTAAACCATGTACATGCCACCATTTACATGCAAAGTTTCACCAGTAATGTACGCTGCTTCAGGAGAAGCAAGGAAAACTACTGCTGATGCAATTTCACGTGGGTCACCTAAACGACCTGCTGGCACGTTCGACAATGTTGCCGCACGTTGGTCATCATTTAGTGCCTTAGTCATGTCAGTTTCGATGAAACCAGGAGCAACAGTGTTCACTGTTACACCACGAGACGCAACTTCACGAGCCATTGATTTAGTAAAACCAATCACGCCCGCTTTCGCTGCTGCGTAGTTAGTTTGACCAGCATTACCCATGGTACCAACAACAGAGCCTACGTTGATGATACGACCCGCACGTTTTTTCATCATACCGCGTAAAACCGCTTTAGACATGCGGTAGATTGGCGTTAGGTTGGTATCGATGATGTCGTTCCACTCATCATCTTTCATGCGCATCAATAGGTTGTCACGAGTAATACCAGCGTTATTCACCAGAATATCGATCACACCAAATTCTTCGTTGATCGTTTTTAATGTCGCTTCGATAGACTCGACATCAGTCACGTTAAGCGCTAAGCCTTTACCGTTATCACCAAGATACTCGCTGATAGCAGCCGCACCACTTTCAGAAGTAGCAGTACCGATAACCGTAGCACCTCGCTCGACAAGAAGTTCCGCGATCGCGCGGCCAATACCACGGCTTGCGCCGGTAACTAGCGCGATCTTACCTTCTAGATTCATCATGTTGTGTTTCCTTTTCTTATCGCAAATTTATCGCTTGATGGATTACTTCGCAGCGTCTAGCGATGCGATATCATTCACTGCGGCTGCAGTTAGCGTTTTCACGATACGTTTTGTTAGACCTGTTAAAACTTTACCAGGACCAAGCTCAAGAAGATTTTCTACGCCTTGTTCGTGCATCAGTTCAACTGTCTCAGTCCAACGAACTGGGCTATGTAGCTGACGAACAAGCGCATCTTTGATTTTTGCAGGATCTGTCTCAGCAACCACATCAACGTTGTTGATAACTGGCAGCTGTGGTGAGTTAAATTCGATAGACTCGAGAGCTACAGCAAGTTTTTCCGCTGCTGGCTTCATAAGTGCACAGTGTGAAGGTACTGAAACAGGAAGAGGAAGCGCACGCTTCGCACCAGCTTCTTTACATAGCGCACCAGCTCGCTCTACTGCGTCTTTGCTACCAGCGATAACGACTTGACCAGGCGAGTTAAAGTTTACTGGAGAGACCACTTCGCCTTGCGCTGCGTCTTCACACGCTTTTGCAATCGCATCATCAGCCAAACCGATAATCGCGTACATTGCGCCAGTACCAGCTGGTACTGCTTCTTGCATAAGTTGACCACGTAATTCAACCAGCTTGATGGCTTCTTTAAAGTCAATAACACCCGCACATACAAGTGCTGAGTACTCACCTAGGCTGTGACCGGCTAGGTTTGCTGGTTGCTCTAAGCCAAGTTCCTGCCATACACGCCAGATTGCAACAGATGAAGCTAGCAAAGCTGGTTGAGTACGGAAAGTCTCGTTTAAATCTTCTGCAGGTCCATTTTGAACAAGCGCCCATAGATCGTAACCTAGTGCGTCAGATGCTTCTGCAAATGTTTGTTTTACTACGTCATATTGTTCGCCTAGTTCTGCAAGCATACCTACAGCTTGAGAACCTTGACCTGGAAATACGATAGCAAACTTGCTCATGTTGTTTTCCTTTAAGCAAAGTAAAAAGAAATAAGATGCACCAAGTGCACCTTAAATTTTGAATTCTTGTGAAACTTAGAACTTCACAAGGGCCGAGCCCCAAGTGAATCCGCCGCCAAACGCTTCAAGAAGCAGAGTTTGACCGCGTTTAATACGACCATCACGTACCGCTTCATCTAGTGCTGTTGGCACCGTCGCAGCTGATGTGTTGCCGTGTTTATCAAGTGTAATCACGACTTGGTCTAGTGACATCGAAAGTTTCTTCGCTGTCGCTGAAATAATGCGGTAGTTCGCTTGGTGCGGCACTAGCCAGTCTAGTTCAGACTTATGCATGTTGTTGGCTTCAAGCGTATCTTTTACTAGTTTCGATAGCTGAGTGACAGCGACTTTGAATACTTCGTTCCCAGCCATATGAAGCCATTTATCCGCATCTTGCCCCCGCACAGGTACAGGTAGGCTTAGAAGCTCTCCGAATTGACCATCCGAGTATATGTGGGTAGAGATAATGCCAGGCTCTTGGCTAGCGCCTACGACAACGGCTCCGGCACCATCACCAAATAGGATAATGGTTGAACGGTCTGTCGGATCACACGTTTTAGACAAAGCATCTGAACCAATCACAAGTACGTTTTTGCACATACCAGATTTGATATGTTGGTCTGCAACAGATAATGCGTACACAAAACCAGAACAAGCAGCGGCTAAGTCAAAAGCTGGACAACCTTTAATGCCAAGCTTTGCCTGCACCTGACACGCAGATGAAGGGAAAGTATGGCTACTGCTCGTTGTGGCTACGATAATCAGGTCGATATCGTTTTTATCAATACCCGCCATATCGATAGCGTTTTCAGCTGCGTAGAATGCCATGTCTGCTACAGTCTCGTTTTCTGCAGCAATTCGACGCTCTTTAATACCCGTGCGAGCAACGATCCACTCATCACTTGTATCTACCATTTTCTCTAGATCTGCGTTTGTACGCACCTGAGATGGCAGGTAGCTGCCAGTACCTAAAATTTTGCTATACATGAAGACTAATAATGCCTCTCGAGTAAAACCGCTTCCAAACGATCGCTAATACGGCTTGGTACTTGTCGTTTGACCTCGTGTACTGCCTCGCCAAGTGCATTGACAATCGCAGATACATCCGCACTTCCATGGCTTTTTATGACAATGCCGCGCAATCCTAGCAAACTTGCGCCGTTATACTGGTCGGGGTTCAGTGTTTTTAGTTCATTAAACAGCCTAGAAAACAACTTTCTAGCTATCCAACCCTTTATCGTTGATGCCATTATGCTGGTTTTAATTTTTTCGATAAAAAGTTGAGCTGTTCCCTCACTGGCTTTTAAGCATACGTTGCCGACAAATCCATCACAAACAATGACGTCAGCAACATCATGCAAAATTTGATTACCTTCAATATAACCGACAAAGTTAATCGCATCGGTCTGAGAAAGCATTTCTGCGCAACGTTTGACTAAATCGTTACCTTTAATCTCTTCTGCGCCAATATTGAGTACAGCAACGCGAGGAGGACGACCCAAGTGTTCTTCAGCTAATGCACTGCCCATTACAGCAAATTGGAACAAGCTATCAGCATCGCACGATACATTCGCCCCCAGATCTAGCATCCAAGTGCGCTTTCCGGTAATCGTCGGTAAAGCGGAAACTAAAGCAGGACGTTCAATGCCAGGAAGTAACTTAAGAATGAAACGCGATAGTGCCATTAATGCACCGGTGTTGCCACCACTAACACAAGCATCCGCTTTCTGCTCAGAAACCAAATCGATAGCCATACGCATAGAACTATTTTGGCTATTACGCAACGCCAATGAAGGTTTTTCTGAGTTCGAGATAACTTTCTCGCTGTGAAGAATAGTCAAGCGGGAACTGGTCGAGGTACCGAGTTGAGATAATTGAGACGTGATCAGAGATTGATCACCAATAAGAATCACTTTTAGCTCTGGGAAATGAGACAGTGCCTGCACGGCGGCAGGCACTGTTACGCGTGGACCGAAATCCCCGCCCATTGCATCAAGTGCAACGGTAATACTTTGCAAAGGTTCAACCTTACTTGTTGATAACCTTTTGACCACGGTAGTAACCTTCAGCAGTTACGTTGTGGCGTAGGTGAGTTTCACCAGAAGTCGCGTCTACAGATAGAGCAGCTGTAGTTAGCGCATCGTGTGAACGACGCATACCGCGCTTAGAACGAGTTTTACGGTTTTTCTGTACGGCCATTGACCCTACTCCTATACTATTGGGTTAAAAACCTGAAGAAGAATCGGCTACCACACCTATTACTTTTTCAGACTTTTCAAAACGTCGAATGGATTCGGTTTTTCTTCCTCAATTTCTTCAGGAATCTCACCAAAAACCATGTTATTTGAATCAACGCTACAATCCGCTTCATCGTGCATCGCAATTTGAGGTAATGCTAAGATGAACTCGTCTTCAACAAGTTGTATGAGGTCTAATTCACCATATTCATTTAGATCTACCAAATCATAAATTTCTGGTGCTTCCTGTTCTGTTTTCTCACCGTAGTAAGGAGTAGAAAGGAATTCAACTTCGCACTCATGTGCGAATACCTCATTACAACGCTGACACTCTAAATCGACTTCGATGTTAGCTTTACCAGAGATAACAACGAGTCGCTGTTCATCCATCCCAAATGACAATGAGACTTCTGCGTCGCGTTTTACGCCTTCAGTTGTTTCCACTAAGCGCTTGAAAAGACTAGCTTGGATGATGCCATCGTAATCCAATCGTTTCTGTGCAGCTTTAGCTGGGTCAACCGTTCGCGGTATTTTTACCTTTTGCATAGGGCGCGAATATTATCTTCCAAATCAAAATTAGTCAAAGAAAAAGGCAAAAAAGTTGTACTTTTTTACGCTTAACATACAGAGCATTAGCCA
>NZ_JAWPOL010000328.1:0-1112 GCF_033391095.1 Vibrio sp. Vb0667
GACCCAAATTGCTGTTCACCGTCGTGCGGCCTAACGCGCGTGAGTGATCATCGAAGCCCACCCATGCAATCGCAACCACGCCCGGACCATAACCGTTGTACCATGCGTCTTTTGAATCGTTAGTCGTACCAGTTTTACCACCAATATCACGACGCTCAAGTTTTTGTGCACGCCAGCCGGTACCGTTCCAGCCAGTTCCTTCACGCCAGTTGCCGCCACCCCAGATGTTGCTGTACATCATTTCACGCATCAAGAATGCGTTTTGTTCAGAGATCACTTGTGGTGCGTATTTTGGTTCATCATTTTCTAGTGCGTTCTCTGGAGCTTGGCCATCAACGGCAACGTCTTGCTCACCGAACTCACTGGCAAAGCGATCCATTTCTGGTTGTGGGCTCATTTGTGGGCAATCTTGATGACAAACGCTCTTAGGGTTGGCTTTAAACAAAACTTCGCCAAATGCATCTTCAACGCGTTCGACGTAGAACGGCTCAACATAGTAACCGCCGTTTGCAAAAACCGAGTAACCTTGCGCCACTTTCATTGGCGTTAAGCTACCCGCACCCAAGGCGATAGTTTCTGAGCGAGGTACTTCGTTGATATCGAATCCAAAGCGAGTTAGGTACTGACGAGTTTCATCCAGACCCACTTCACGTAAGGTACGAACCGCCATTACGTTTTTCGATTGCGCTAAGCCAATGCGAAGGCGAGTTGGACCACCGTAAGTTGGAGGTGAGTTCTTTGGTCGCCATGCCGATCCTGAACCTGCGTCCCATTTGTTGATTGGCGCATCGTTGATCAGAGTTGCTAACGTTAGGCCTTTATCGATAGCGGCTGAGTAAATAAATGGTTTGATACTAGAACCAACCTGACGCACGGACATGGTTGCGCGGTTAAACTTGCTGTGAACAAAGTTAAAACCACCTACTAGTGACAAAATGCCGCCATTTTCAGGATTCATCGCGACAAATGCGGTGTTCGCGCTAGGCACTTGGCTTAGCTTCCAGCTGCTTTGAGTGTTGCCATCTTCATCGGTGGTCGTTAGCTCGCGAACCCAAATTTGTTCACCTGCAGCTAAAACCTCTTGTGCAGATTTTGGTGTTGAACCTTGACGG
>NZ_JAWPOL010000329.1:0-1112 GCF_033391095.1 Vibrio sp. Vb0667
CAGACAAACTGGCTCTGACACAATCGGCGACAAGTATGTCGCTCGCGCAGTTAGAAAAAATGCTTGGCAGGCCTTTATTTGAAAGGCAAGGAAAGCAAATGGCCCTAACACATTGGGGGATGTGGTTAAGGCCAAAAGCAAAGCGTTTATTGCAAGATGCCTTGCAGATAGAAATGGGATTCTATGAGCAACATTTGTTAAGCGGAGAGATCCGTCTTGGTGCGAGCCAAACACCAGCAGAACACTTGGTGCCAGACCTTATCAGTATCATTGATAACGATTTTCCTGAGATGCGAATCTCGCTAGGCGTACAAAGTACGAAAGGGGTTATCGATGGCGTGTTAGATTACAAATACGATTTAGGCATTATTGAAGGACGTTGTGACGATAACCGTTTACACCAAGAAATCTGGTGTCGTGACCACCTTACTGTAGTCGCAGCTTCTCATCATCCTTTTGCTCGTAACCCTTCGGTCAGTTTAGCTCAATTAGAGCAGGCGAAATGGGTGTTGCGTGAGCATGGCTCAGGTACTCGTAAAACCTTTGATAGCTCCATTCATCATTTGATTGAAGATTTAGATGTATGGCGTGAGTATGAACACGTTCCTGTGTTGCGCAGCTTGGTGGCTAACGGACAATACTTAACTTGTTTGCCATATTTGGATGTTGAACGTTACATTGAGGCAGGACGTTTAGTCGCGCTAAACGTACCAGATCTGAAAATGGAGCGCACATTGTCCTTTATTTGGCGTGCGGATATGGCCGAAAACCCGTTGGTCGATTGCATCAAGCGTGAAGGTTTGCGCATGATGAAGGGCAAGCCATCCGTCTTATAGGTACTATCAATTTTAATGGGCTCTGCATCGCAGGGCCTTTTTTGTCTCTTTTATTCGTCCATCTCTGTTTTTTGTTATTTTCTAAATCTGTTGATTTATCGGTTGCGTCAAATAATTTGTGTAAAACATGAAACGAAAGGTGATATTGTTGTGATCATTATCACCGATAAACTGGCACGATGTGCCTAGTATTGGTTCTTGATTTCAATGTATGAAGGCAGTTATCAAACCAAAAGGGTGCGATAGTCGCCGAGCAGGTACGAATACCATGACAAC
>NZ_JAWPOL010000330.1:0-1112 GCF_033391095.1 Vibrio sp. Vb0667
TCGGTTTATCCATGTTTTGTTATCTCGGTGTAATTAATATTACGCCACCAAAAGTCAGGTCCGAGAGAGTAGCAAACGTGCGCAAAGGCAATGTCATTAAAGGGTAAAGACATTGGTTGCACACTTGCCATCGGTAACCCCGCTACCTTCCATATACTACTATGGTTCAGGCCGGAGGCTTTGCGTCCCACCCTTTCGGATGGTTTGCCCTGTGCGTGACCAGATGAGGATACTTCGTATATTGAATTAACATCACACTTTAGATTTTAAAACGTGATCTTGATTCAATAAATAATGCCATTTTGTGCATGGGTACTCATAATTGAGAATTGTATTTAATGTTTGAAAAGAAGCGGGAATTAATAATTCACATGTAAAGAAAACAGTAACTTATGGAAGTTATTGTTTTTAAGAATGAGGCAAAGTGTGCGGGAAGTGTTATTTTTTTAATAAAAAAAAGCGCCCCTAAGGGCGCTTGTGTTCATTTAATTAAGTTTCTTAACGGTATTGCGGATAACAATCTCTGGTTGCATCTCGAACACACGTTTTTCGTGTTCTTTATCTTTAATGCGTTCAAGTAGGATCTCAAACGCATTTTTACCCACACGACGTTTAGGTTGGTGAATCGTTGTTAGCGGTGGTGAGAAGTACTCTGCAAGTTCAATGTTGTCGTAACCGATAACAGAAACGTCATCTGGAACCTTGATGCCGTTTTGTTGCAGACGGCTCATTAAGCCAAGTGCCATGGTGTCGTTAAAACAGAATACTGCAGTAGGGCGTTTTTCCATCGCGGCGATCTTGTCTGCAACCAGTACCGCAGTATCGCATTCAAAGTTACCTTCAAGAATCCAATCTTCATTGATTGGCAGTTTTGCTTCAGCCATGGCACGACGAAAACCAGCGATACGCTCTTGGCAAGCAAGTTTCTCAAAGTGACCACTAAGGCAGGCGATGTCAGTGTGGCCGTTATCGATAAGGTATTTAGTTGCTAGGTAGCCACCTTCTTCAGAGTTATCGATGATCTTGTCCGCACGAGAACTCTCTGGGCCCCAATCCATCACAACTTTCGGGATATCTGAGTGACGATCTAACATCTCTTTTAGTTCTTCGGT
>NZ_JAWPOL010000331.1:0-1112 GCF_033391095.1 Vibrio sp. Vb0667
AAGCAAAGATCAGCGAGAAAGCGGTTGGCCAAATCTTAAACGTGGCGGTTATCGATAACAGTCATAACCTAGTTGCTGAGCCAGCCAACATGCTGCCTTCTGAGGTAAGCAAATCCCATAAAGCGTACACGGATTCGTCTGTATCGAGCGAAAAGCTGACGTACAATCACACGTCTAGTGGTGAAAATATCGTGTACCGTCTGCGCCTCCAAAACAATGGTAAAGGACTGGAGTACAACAAATCACTGCAAGAGTTATTCTCTAGCATCAAAGTCCGAGTGGCACAAAATGCGGCTGGAGAATCAGACGCGCAGAGTTTACCTGCGTTTGCTGCGCACGGATGGGAAGTGAGCGTGAAAACTTCTGGTGAAGCAACGACGGATATCGGCGGCTTTGTTGGTGGTGCAAATGCGGATATCGATATTCCAGTTCTATCCATTGCGCCGGGCGGTTGGATTGAGTTTGTGATGAAGTCACGTATTCGCCCAGACGCTTTGGATCAAATTGCTTCGACGCCGAAATACGACGGCACGAACTTCGCGACAGCTCGCGTGACACCGGAAGGCAGCAATCTAGCTGTTAACAAAGAGATCGTTTCGATTGCTGGTAAACCTTACGCAGCGGGAGATACTTATAAACCAGAAGATGAGGTGGTGTATAAGTTTACGGTGACCAACACCGAACCTGTATGGCGTGATGAGGCCGCGATTCAAGACATCATCTCTAATGTTCGTGTTGAAGTTATTGGTGACACAACGAAATCGGCATTTTCAGAATCTGAAATCAGCCACGTCTTTACCTCTGTTGGTACCAGTGGCACGCAAGACACCTACATCGAACCATACGATGCCACCGATGATCTGGATTTGGTGGTCGATATTGCGCCTGAAGAAGTGATCGAATTTACCGTAAAGGGGAAAGTTCGCGCTGATGCTGTTGGTGATATCGATGGAAACACCGCAAAAGCCGGCAACCAGAGTGACACAACGGAAACCATTCCTCCTGTCGCACCTGTTTTAGATTTCCAAAAACTGGTGCTGAACACGACCGCCGACAGCAGTACGTGTACGTTTCCATCTTCGACGGGCACTGATTGTCACTACAATCCGAAT
>NZ_JAWPOL010000332.1:0-1111 GCF_033391095.1 Vibrio sp. Vb0667
ATCAATACGTTAAGTGCGGGCTCGTTATCAGTACTCAATACGAACTTAGCGACGCTGAGTTCAAGCCGCAGAGATAGATTCCGCGCCGACCACATTGGTTATATCTTCCAGCAATTCAACTTGCTGCCGTATTTGAATGTCATCGACAACGTATTACTTCCTTGCCAATTCAGTAAAGTGAGACGAGATCGCGTGACACCAAACGCCTCCAAAGCCGAGCTTTTATCACAAGCGACAACCTTGTTGGAGCGGCTTCATTTACCGACAAATTTACACTCTCGCCCAGTGTCAGAGCTGAGTATTGGACAACAACAGCGAGTGGCTGCAGCTCGTGCGCTAATAGGGCATCCTGCGTTAGTCATTGCTGACGAGCCGACATCTGCACTCGATCATGATAATCGCATGGCGTTCATCGAACTGCTGATGGAACAGGCTAATCAAGCCAACGCGACATTAATCTTTGTCAGCCATGATCCAACTCTGGAAAGCTTGTTCGATCGCACCATTAATCTGCCAGAAATAAACCAAAGCAGTAACATGGAGGTGCTAGCGTGAGTGCTGTAATCAAACTCGCTTGGAAAAGCTTGATGAACCGCAAAGCGACAGCGGTGTTGACGATCATGACGGTAGCAATATCGGTAATCTTGCTGCTTGGCGTAGAACGTATCCGCACTCAAGCAAAAGACAGCTTTGCGAACACCATTTCCGGAACTGACCTAATTGTCGGCGGACGCTCAGGCCAAGTGAACTTACTGCTGTATTCAGTCTTTCGTATCGGTAATGCCACCAATAATATCGATTGGAAAAGCTACCAAGAATTCAGCCAGCATCGCGCGGTTGATTGGGCAATTCCCATTTCGCTCGGAGACTCTCACAAAGGCTTTCGAGTGATGGGGACCAATCATAGTTACTTTGAGCATTATAAGTACGGAAGTAAGCAACCACTTACTTTCTCGAAAGGGAAAGAGTTCAATGGATTATTTGAAACCGTACTCGGATCGGACGTCGCCAAACAATTGGGTTACCAGATAGGCAGTGAAATCATCATTGCCCATGGTATCAGCGATGTTGGCTTCAGCCGTCACGATAAACTGCCATTCAAAGTTGTTGA
>NZ_JAWPOL010000333.1:0-1111 GCF_033391095.1 Vibrio sp. Vb0667
AAATAATCAATGTTTGCTTCGCTATGCCACATAGATAAGGGCGTCAAAACGCTTTTCAAGGGCAGAATTGAAAAAAAGCGTATTTTTTATGAATTAATTGATTTCTTTCAAGCTTGTTGGGAATGCATCACATTCCAGAGACAACTTCCAAAGTAAACATGATGAAAAGCGGTTATTTTTCTGTGACATAAAAAAACAAGAAAGCGAGCTCATTCCGCTCGCTTTCTATATATAGATTCAACTCTATTGTTCAAGACTAGGCATTAGCTTGTGCAGGCTGCGCCTCTACTTCTTCTTGATTGCCGATCTCACCTTCTGTTTTGGCGACAATAGTGTTCACTGCGGTATCCCCTACCACGTTCGAAGAGGTACAGAACATATCGTTGATACGGTCAACCGCTGCAATGATAGCTAAACCTTCTGGTGGAAGACCCAATTGGTGAAGAAGCACACCAACCATCACCACACCACCACCTGGTACGCCACCAGCACCAATAGAAAGAAGAAGAATCGTCAGACCGAGTGTAAACACATCAGCGGTGTTAATTGGCTGGCCAAACGCGTTAGCAACGAAGATTGTTGCAAGCGCGATGTAAATAGATACACCTGACATGTTCATCGTCGCGCCTAGCGGTACACCAAAACCCGCAACTGATTTAGAAACTTGCAGTTTCTCTGTCAGAGTACGCATGGTTACAGGGATGGTTGCATTTGAACTTGCCGTAGATAGGGAAAATAGGATTTGTTCACGAGTTGCACGGAGAAACGCCTTTGGAGAAGTTCCAGTCGTAATGCCAACTGCCATTGGATAGAAGATGAAAATCCAGAACACAAGCATAGCCACGACAAGCGCAACGTAACCTGCAACAGACATCAGTGTATTCGCATTTAAGGTTGCACCTAGTTGAATCATCAGAGCAAACACACCGTAAGGTGCTAGACTCATGACCAAACCAACCAGCTTCATCATGATCTCATTGGCCATCTTAAACGTGCGGATAGCAGGGCCACCACGAGAATCCAGAGCTTGAATGGCTAGACCTGTCAAAATAGCCATAAAGATAATTTGTAGCATGTCGCAGTTAGCAAAAGCTTGTACTGGATTGCTTGG
>NZ_JAWPOL010000334.1:0-1109 GCF_033391095.1 Vibrio sp. Vb0667
GAAGCCTGAAAACCCACCTACTCTCCCAGACGATAAAACCAAGAGCCTTGCATCAATGGGGATCTACATCTTTGATATGGATGTGCTCAAAGAAGCGCTGACCGAAGATGCGAAACTGGAAACGTCTAGCCATGACTTTGGCAACGACATTATTCCAAAATTGATCGACACCGAATCGGTTTACGCTTACAAGTTTTGTGGCAGCAAAGGTCGTGTCGATAAAGATTGTTACTGGCGTGATGTCGGGACAATTGACTCCTTCTATGAAGCAAATATGGATTTATTGGAACCAGTACCTCCGATGAACCTTTATCAATCTAACTGGGCTATCCGCACTTACGAACCTCAATTTCCACCAGCGAGAACCGTCTCTTCTGCAACAGGAAACGAAGGTATTTTCATCAACTCGATCATAGCTACCGGTGTTATCAACTCAGGCGGCTCAGTCCAGCACTCGATCATTTCATCAAATGTGCGCATTCAAGACAGCGCGACCGTTGTGGATTCCATCATTTTTGATGATGTAGAAGTCGGTGAAGGCAGCCAACTGGTGAATTGCATCGTCGATAAACACGTTCGCATACCACCGAATACACAAATCGGCATCAATAAGGTTGAAGACGCCAAACGCTTCAAAATCTCAGAAAAAGGCATTGTTGTTATACCGGAGAGCTACCAGTTCTGAAAGGCCTCAATTCAAATGACAACATGAACGAAAAAGCGCACGATAATTACCGTGCGCTTTTGTTTAAGTACCTATGAAAGTTAGGTAATAACAGTTAATCAATAATGATTAGATGTTACATACTGTAGCCCAGCTACCGTCGCTACCTGGTTCAGAAGCCGTCCACCAGTTTGCTTGGTAAACCACACCATTGTGGATGACTTTGTCACCTTGGTTTGCGTGGCTTGGGTTACCTGCCCAGTCAGTTTGTGGCAGATTTGGGTATGTTACCAAACCAGCAGTGTCACAAGAACCTGGTTCAGTTGTACCGCCACCGCCAGTACCCGCGTTTAGGTCTCCGATTGGTAGATCTGGTTGCTCAAACTTGAACGCAAATTCTTTACCACCAGAAATCACTGGGTAGTTCGCAGGACCAGAGATTGGT
>NZ_JAWPOL010000335.1:0-1109 GCF_033391095.1 Vibrio sp. Vb0667
TTTGCAGTGCATAGCCACTTTTCATAATAAGGGGCTGGTCGGCATAAGCAGGATGACACATCACCTCTACCACATCGTAATTCTCTTTTAAGCACAAAAGGTGTTGCATTAATCCGTCCAAACTTACCTTTTGATCGTAAAACTCATCGGTAAAGAAATAGCTTGTCGTCATTGGTTGGTGACAGATACCACTCCCGCGAAGTGGCACGCGGTGCTCTTTCGCGAGTTTCTGAACAATAGGAAGAATCTGAGGATGCGTATGAGCATGATGATGACTATCAAGGTGGCTGAGCGTTAGTCCAAGTGACAAGAAGTGATCAATTTGAGCTTTAGCTTCATCGTAAACCGCTTGAGCTTCAAAATCTTGCTTGTTCCAAAATTCACTGTATTTGACGAAATGCGTTCTACCATTGGTTAAGTTTGGGTGCTCCGTGAGAGGAGCACCTGCTGTAAACCGTAGATGTACGCCAATTTTTAAGTCTGGATTTTGATTGGCTAACTCGATTGCATGCTGCTCGGCATCCATCCCTACCATCATAGTAGTCGATTTCACGACACCATCTTGATGGGACTTTACAATGCCGTTATTAACACCTTGAGTCAGACCAAAATCGTCCGCATTAAAAATGACTTTCATTGACGCTCTTCCTTAGTATTACAACGCTGTAAGTTTAAATTGAGGCAAATAAGGCGCATTAACCGCTAACAGCTCATCCAATATCGCTTTCGCTCGACCAATGTCTGGCACCAAAGGATTATTCGTTAATGCCATCAATGCTTTGTCGTAGTTACCTTCAACAGCGGCTTCTATCGTCAACTGCTCATAAGCTTTCACTTGATGCAGTAGTCCTTTGATGTTGTTTGATAGCTCACCAACAGCAAGTGGTTTTGCTCCCCAACTACCAATCACTGCACTGCATTCAATCACGGCGTCATCCGGTAGACCATTGATCGCGCCATTGTTTAAGACGTTTACGACATGAATGCTGTTACGGTTGTTATAAATAGAGTCGACGAGATTGAGTGACGCATCTGAGTAATACGCTCCCCCTCGCTCTTCCAACTCTTTCGGTTTGTGGTCTAAGTTCGGATCTTGATAGAGCTTAAAC
>NZ_JAWPOL010000336.1:0-1108 GCF_033391095.1 Vibrio sp. Vb0667
AAATCGGCTCTTGCTCCGTAGTATTGCAAGCGGTGCCACCGCACACGACCGTAGCAGGCGTACCCGCGAAAATCGTTGGTCGACCAAAAACAGACAAACCGTCTCTCGATATGGACCAAGGCTTTAACGGTAAATCACAAAGCTTTATCCATGGAGATGGCATTTAACCGTCTTCTGATCCTTTGACAATAATGTGGTAGGTAACTCTCAAGTGCGAAAACAAAATCACCCAGTGCTCCGCTCGGCTATTTTATTAACTTGTGCTTTATCTGCCACCTATCCCCTCTCTTCTTTCGCCGCAAGTCAGCAAGAGCTCAAAGGCGTTTCTAGCGAAATCAATCGCCAAAAGAAGGCGCTAACCTCGCAAGAGAAACAGCTTAACGAGCTGCAAAAATCGCTCAAAGACCAAGAGCTTGGCATTTCTAAGCTGGAGCGAGAAATCAAGCAAACTAAAGCCGACCTTGCTCAAGCAGACAAGAACATCAATAAACTGGAAGAGAAAATCTCCTTGCAAGAAGCCCAGCGCCAAGCACAAGAGGAAGAGCTCAAGCAGTTGCTGCAAACGTATTACGTGACCGAGCGAGCGAAAGCGAATGGGCACTTATTGAATCAAGGCGTAGAAGAAGACCGGATTAGCCAATACTTTCAGCACTTAGCCAAGGCTCGTGCCGAAGTGATTGATGCCATCACCAAAACCACTCAAGAGTTGGCGCACAACAAAAACCAACTTGAGCTAGAGAAAGAGCAGATCGAAACCCTGCTCAAGCAGCAATCAGAAAAGCGTACCGCACTGGCCAGTACGCAGTCGAATCGTAAGCAAACGCTGAACAAAATTCAGAGCAGCATTAAAAACGACAAACGTTACCTTGCTGAACTACAACGCAATGAAACCCGTCTAAAAGCCGAGATTGCAAAAGCCGCCAAGCGAAATGCGGTACCAATGGACGGGCTCGGCAAACAGCGCGGCAAACTACCATGGCCACTCAAAGGCAGTGTGTTACATAACTTCGGTACGCGTCAAACCGGACAAGTAAACTGGAAAGGTATGGTGCTTTCCGCTAACTATGGTCAACAAGTTAAAGCAGTTTACCCTGGCACAGTCGTATTT
>NZ_JAWPOL010000337.1:0-1105 GCF_033391095.1 Vibrio sp. Vb0667
CATGTAATCCGCAAACAGGTCCAATTCGATCTTGAACGCTTTATCCGGACGCCAGCTCGGTAACACTTTGACGTTAAAGGTGTCGTCTTCAGCGATCGCTTTGTGGTGTTCTAGTGAATCAATAGGGTCATCGGTTGTGCCCGCCATTACGACGTTCATTTGCTGCATGATGCCACGAGCCGTAAATTCGGGGGTCGCCAGCAGCTCATTACATTGATGCCAAATTTGGTCAGCAGTGTCTTGTCTAAACAGCATATTGGTAATGCCGAATGGGCGACGCAGTTCTAGGTGCGTCCAGTGGTAAAGCGGGTTACCCAAGGTTTGAGGTACCGTCTTCGCCCATGCCATGTATTTGTCGTAATCGCTCGCATCACCCGTAATCAAACGCTCTTCAATGCCTGCCGAGCGCATGCCACGCCATTTGTAGTGATCGCCTTCAAGCCAGATTTGACCTAAGTTATCGAACTGACAATTTTGCGCCACTTCCGCTGGATTTAGGTGGCAGTGGTAATCATAAATTGGCTGGTGGAACGCATGCTCATGGTACAAGCGGCGCGCCGTTTCGTTTGAGAGTAAAAAGTCTTCACACAAGAAATTCTTCATCGTTAACTCCTATTACAACGCAGCGACAGTGGCACGAGCACCGTTATCGATTAGAGATTGGTAAGCACTGCTCACCGCATCAATCACTTGTGGGTTTTGACCAAGCTCTGCAGGGAAGATGGCTTCAACAGCGAGCAACGCAGGCACAACAGAAACGTTCAAGCCGTGTTGGTCGCAAATCTGACGTAGTGTCTCTGCCATTGGATCGCGCACATCAATGTCATTGCCTTGCTCGTCCACGCCGGATACGTAGCGCATCCAACCTGCAATTGCTGTTGCCAACCAAGAGAAGTTAGAACCTTGAGCAAGATGGAATCGCAAGCTGCCACCCATGCGTTGTGGGATCTTCTGGCTGCCATCCATCGCGATTTGCCATGTTTTGTGCTTCAGGCTTGGGTTCGTGAAGCGCTCGATAAGCAGCTTGGCGTAGCCCTCTAAATCGGTGCCATCCGGCATGGTCAGCGAAGGCGCTTGTGCTTGCATCATCATGTCGAATGCTGCT
>NZ_JAWPOL010000033.1:0-43375 GCF_033391095.1 Vibrio sp. Vb0667
AAATAATTATTGAAGTAAGAACATATTATTAAGTCAAAATTCTAGCTGGCTCACCTATTTCTTTTTCTCGCCACCACTGTTTATTTATATGTTCTTGATGAACGTAAAAACTCTCCCCCGGCATTGGCGTCAGCAGCGTTATATGTTCTTTTTGACAATGGGCAAGCAAATCTAAAATCGGTTCGTCCCAACGGTGAGTAAATAGCTCGTATGTAGCCCAATGTACGGGCAACAGTTTTTTCGCATTTAAATCGTGAAACGCTTGCACGGTATGGTGAGCCTGCATGTGTCCCCAGTTTTCGACCGGATAACCTTGGCCTTTCACATCGGCAGCCACTTCCAAACAGGCAATGTCGATTGGTCCACATCGCAGTGCGATCTCGGAAAAATGCGAATCGTAAGCTGAATCGCCACTAAAATAGAGCGTCTCTTCTTTTCCTTTGATGACCCAAGAAGCCCACAGGGTCGCGTTTTTATCGAAATAAGTACGACCCGAATTATGGTTAGCGGGCGTACAAATCAGTTCGATTCCGGCATAGTGCACGCTATCCCACCAATCGAATTCCACGATGTTGTCTGCGCAAACGCCCCACTTTATCAGATGCTTGCCAACCCCTAAGGGCACATAAAACGTCACGGGTTTATCGGCGTAGAAACGTATGGTCGATGCTTCTAAATGGTCGTAATGATCGTGCGAAATCACGATAATTTCAGGAATCGGCAAACAATCTCTGGCATGGGTATTGGGAATATTGCGTTCAAACCACGCTTTTGCGATGAACGGAGAAGCGTAATCAAATACCGGATCAGTCAGAATTCGAATGCCATCGACCTCCACCAGCATGGTGGAATGGCCCAGCCAAGTAACGCGCATCGATTCACTTCGCTGCGCAAACTGCGTAGGTTGAATTGGGAAATGTGGCAGATGTTCGTTAGGACTCAATGGCGTTCTACCACCAAGATAGCTCCAACACACCTGCCAGAATGATTGCGGGCTAGGGACATTTGGCATCTCGTTTTTAACTCGGCCGTTTTCAAATTGAGGCGAGTGGTGAACACGGTGCGCCAACTGCGCATCGTAGGTTTGAGGGGAAATCAGTGAACTTGGCTTTTGTGTCTTTTGTTCACTTGTTAGGTATGTGCGCTTAAGTATCGTCTCAGACATATCGTAGTTTTGTCTCGCTTGTGAACGCTCAACAGTAGGTTTATTAAAACGTGCGTGTATGTCTATTTCGTGACCAAAATGAGGTGTAAGATGAAGATTCAGTTTCAATCAAACGTCTCCTATTTAAGGATACGGTTCTCAAACCTTCTGAATACTGCGTCGGTTTGAAAGGAGAAAACTATGGTGACTTGCAGCCAATACGATTTTATTGAAATCGCCTGTATGTTTAAGCTCCCTATCGAGATCACACTAAAAAATGGTGAAACTCATCAGGGCAACGCGTTCGACACAGGCTACGACATGCAGCGACAAGAGTGCTTGTTTTTAGATATGGATGGTGAGCACACCGCTTTCCCGACTGAACAATTAGTCGCAATGCGCGCGCTCAAAACCAATCCGCATTTTGACGAAGTGACGTTTGAGTAAACGTCCTTCTTTCACTGGCACTGTCCAATAAAAAACGCCTCTCAAGCTGACACAACTTGAGAGGCGTTCTCTTACACTATTCACCGGAACTTCATGTTATTCACGCGACCGAATGAAAACCAGCATCGGCATCATGATCACGAACATCACTCCCACAAGCTGGAAGGTGTGCACAAACGCGACCATTTGCGATTGCTGCTGCAACATCTGTTGGTATTGGTCTAACGCAACCGGGTCGGTAATAGAAAGCCCCTGATTGGCCGCCCAGTCATGCAAGTTAGGATTATAAGGATTAATACCCTCTCCCAGTGCATGCCATTGCTGTTGACTATCACGATATTGGAACGTGGTGGCGATAGAAATACCAAACGAGCTACCAATGGTACGGAACAGATTGTAAATACTCGCCGCCGCAACAGATTGCTCTTTCGGAATCGTTAAATACGCCAAGGTGGATAGCGTCGAGAAGGTTAAACCAAGCCCCATCCCCTGAATCATACTCGGCATCACAATCCAAAATGTATCGATCTGCAGTGAGTATTGCGTCATCAAATAACTACCAATCCCGATGCAGCTTAAGCCAAAGACTATTTTGATTCTGGGATCGAATTGCGGATTGAGCTTAATCACCAAAATCAACATCGCCGCTGACGCCAACCCACGCGGTGCCATTAATAAACCAGTGGTTGAGACCGGATAATCCAGCAAGCTTTCCAACAGCATTGGTTGTTGAGTCGTCAGACCAAACATCGCCATCGACACCACGGCAATCATCAATGACGAGACCATAAGGTTTCGGTCTTTCAGTAGCCACAATGGCGCTATTGGACTTTTGGTTTTCCAACTGCGATAGATCCACATCACCAATCCCATGACTGCGAGCAATATCGCGGTCTGAATCATACGTGAGTCGAGCCAGTCGTCTTCATTCCCTTTATCCAACACAAACTGCAACGCGCCCACACCTAACGCCATGTAACCGATGATCCACCAGTCAAAGTTAGGTTTGGATTTGTTGTCGATATGGATATAGCGATAAATCAAAGAGGTACAGATCAAACCGAATGGCAAGTTGATGTAAAAAATCCAGCGCCAGTTAATGTTGTCGGTGATCACACCACCTACAACTGGGCCCAAAATAGGACCAAGCAAAATGCCGATGGAGAAAATCGCCATCGCTTTGCCTTTTTGCTCATACGGATAGATCTGCACTAACGTCGACTGCGCCAATGGAATCACCGACGCGCCGAAAGCGCCTTGGATAATGCGAAATAGCACCATCTCTTCAAGAGACTGTGCTTGCCCACAAAGCGCACTGGCAATCACAAAACCGATCACAGCAACCAACATGACTTTGCGTTCACCAAAACGCGACACCCAGAAACTGGTCATCGGAATGAAGATCGCTTCCGCCATGCTGTAACCCGTCAACACCCACGTAATTTGGTCTGCCGTTGCGCCCAACGCGCCCATCATGTGCGATAGCGACACGTTCGCAACGGTCATATCGATTAACACCATGATGGCAGAAAGCATCACGGCGACGGTGGCAATCCCCCGTTTGTCTGCCGTAATTTGATGGCTCATTGCACGCTACTTTGCAAATCAATGGTGACTTCTGAGCTCGCACCCACGCGAAGTTGCGGCGCATCGGCCGGTACTTCTAATGCCAAACGTACAGGGAAACGCTGTTTGATTTTAACCCAGTTACCCGTTGCGTTTTCTGGTGGCATCAAGGAGAACGATGTACCACTCGCAGGCGATAGTTGTTCTACCGTTGCTTTCCACACCACGTCTGGGTACATATCAATCACCACATCCGCATGCATGCCAGGTTTAATATGAGTAAGATCGGTTTCTTTAAAGTTCGCGCGTACCCAATAGCTGTCTTTTAAAATCACAGGGAACAACGTTTGACCCACGCTAACGACCGAGCCTACGTGCGTATTGATCTCACCGGCAATGCCATCCACTGGTGACGTAATGTCGGTGTAGCTCAAGTTCAGCTCTGCTTGCGCTAACTGTGCTCCCGCTTGTTGAACAACCGCAGCCTCTGCGCCTTCTTCACCACGGTTCGCAATGGCTTTTTCTACCGTCGCGCGCGCTTGCTCCAGGCTCGCTTGGGCATTGGCTAGTTTGTTTTTTGCCGTATCTAAATCTTGGTCCGACGCCAGTTTGCGTTTCACCAAGGAATCCGTACGTTTGTACTCCACTTGCGCTTCTGTCAGGTTAGAGCGCGCCGCATCTAAGCCCGCAACGGCTTCAGTTACCTGCTTATCGGCAACGTCATGTTGCTGGACCGCCAATTGGTATGCCGCTTTTGCTTGCTTCACTGCCAACAAATATGGGCGTGAATCTATCTTCAGCAGTAGGTCACCTTTGTTAACGGATTGGAAATCTTTAACATCCACAGAAACCACTTGGCCTTTTACCTGAGGCGCTACCGACAAAATTTTTGCCCTAACGTAGGCATCTTCCGTGCTTGGATGACTGTCAGAATACTGCCAAGACCAATACATCGCACTAAATGCAATAACACAGAGAGTGAAGAAAAGAGTTTTTACCAACTTAGATCTGGAGGAAGAATGCTTTGCGATGTCGTCGCTCATTTATATTGTCCACTTGTTCAATTATGTGATCAGTGTAGGACTTTTCGATCTTCCGACAATAAAATGATCTGCAAGGTAAAGATCCAATTTTGCATGTTGCTAAGTGGAGTAAATGATGTGCAATCAAAACGAGGATAAAAAAGAGGGGCAGTCCCCGTAACCACCCCCAAAGTCATGCCAATAATAGTAATGTGCGTGTAACTACTGGTTTTTCTTAGAACTTGTAACCGCCGCTGATCATAAATACCCAAGGGTTAATTTTGACGTCGGTTTTTTGCTTCACTCCACTTGCTTTATAAGTTGCTTCTGTCTCAATGTTTGCGTACCACGCAGCGGCGTTGAGGAACCATTGATCGTTGATCATATAATCCACACCAATATTCGCTGCTAGACCGAATGAATCATCTAATTTCAAATCTGACAGGTCAGCGCCTTTACCCGTACTATTGAAATCTTCATCAAAGAATATGGTGTAGTTCAGACCTGCACCAACGTATGGACGGAACTTACTTTGAGACTCGCCAAAATAGTACTGCACCATTAGCGTTGGTGGTAAATGTTTGGTTTTCGCGATATCACTACCAACCAAATCTGTCGAAATGTCGTGGCTGAATGGTGTTGCTGCTAGAAGCTCTAAACTGATGTTGTCTGTGAACATGTAGCCAAACGTCAAACCAAGCTGCGTATTTGAGTCAACTTCTAACTCTTCTTGAGAACCAAGAATCTTATCACTGCTGTCATTTGGAACGACAGACGCCGCACCAACACGAAGAACGAAGTCACCTTGTTTATGAGCGAAAACACTTGGTGACATGAGTGCAGCAACCACTGCTAGACTGCAGATTGTTTTTTTCATTTTTATTTCCTTTCGTAGGGCTTCGTTATGTCGTACCCAAAGGGGTGCCTACTAACTGATCTGAGATTTCAAGTAAACTCAGCGCCTTGAAGCACACGGGTATCTATATCTTTTTGAGCTGTGCGCAATCTAGCACATAGAAACCCTACTATTTTGATGGAAATCAATTTGTGAAAAATATAGGTTTTTTGTATAGAGAAACGCCATACCGATCAACAAATTATGCAAATCGGATACAATTCTGTAATGCAAACTGTGCGTGTGAGAAGCTATGCATGCTCAAAAACACGAATCCTCTCGCTAAGGTCCGTAGCCAGCAAAAACTTTTTTCTTCCTCTACGTCTTCTATTTTCAAAAAACAACCCACTTAAAACGCTCGTTTGACCCCTTAAAATCGCGATTTGAGGGGTTTGTAAAACACTGAAATACAAGAAGTTATTTTTCTGGAAAATCAGTCACTTGGAGTGCTAGTCTGCTCGCAGCTAAGGAGAAGACATGTTAAAAACCGATCTCATTTTTGAACGAGAAAACTTTTCTCATCACGATTTTCAGAATGCTACCTTTAAAAACTGCCACTTTTATATGTGCTGTTTCGACCATGCCGATCTGCGCGATGCTAAGTTCATCGACTGTCGCTTTATCGAATCCAAAGCGCTAGAAGGGTGTAGTTTTCGCTTCGCGAACTTAAAAGACGCTAGCTTTACGAACTGCATGTTGGCGATGAGCCTGTTTAACGGCGCAAATTGTATGGGCTTGGAGCTGCGTAAGTGCGATCTCAAAGGGGCAAACTTCCAAGGTGCGAACTTTGCTAATCGCGTCAGCAATACCATGTTTTTCTGTTCTGCTTTTATTACTGGCTGCAACCTCACCTACTGTAACTTCGAACGAGTGTTACTAGAAAAATGTGACCTCTTTGAAAACCGTTGGAACGGTGCGAACCTCGCAGGGGCAACTCTCAAAGGCTCGGATTTATCTCGCTGCGAATTCTCGCCAGAACAATGGGGAACCTTTAACGTTGAGCAGTGTGATCTGACTCATGTCGAACTAGACGGGCTAGATGTTCGCCGCGTTTCTCTGTTTGGTGTTAAAATTTGTGATTGGCAACAAGAGCAATTGCTTGCGCCTTTTGGACTGATCATTCTCTAAGGAAAGGCCATGAACCTGTTTAAAGACTTACCGAATAACCTCGACGAGGAAGTGTTCGAAGACCTGCTGACCCACAAAAACCTGCGTATAGAACGCATTGTCTCAACGGGGCAAACCTCGCCCGAAAGTGGCTGGTACGATCAAGAAGAACATGAATGGGTCTTGGTTCTTAAAGGAGCTGGAGAGCTGACTTTTGAATCAGGTGTAGTGCAACGACTTGAGGCAGGCGATCACGTTACGATTCCAGCTCATACCAAACACAAAGTGAGCTGGACTGACCCAACGCAAGAAACCATCTGGTTGGCGGTGTTTTATCAATAAACACAAAACGATCTTAAACCAAAAAATAGGCGCTGAATTTGCTCGATAATACTAAGCCGTCACTGGCACTGTTTGATTTTGATGGCACCATCACCCGAGAGGATATGTTTAGCCTTTTCCTCCACTATTCTGCTTATGGCCTGCGCAAACGAGTAGGAAAGGTCGCTATCATGCCATTTTATGCGCTGTACAAACTCGGAGTGTTACCCGCTCGTGTTATGCGTCCTCTCAGCAGTTTTATTGCATTTTCAGGGAAAGAAACGCAGAAAATTGAAGCGATTGGCACTCAGTTTGCCCATGAAGTGATCCCGCTGTACTTACGGCCAAAAGCGATGGAAAGGTTGGCGTGGCATCAGCACAGAGGCGATACCATTGTGGTGGTGTCGGCATCACTCAATGCGTATCTCAAGCCTTGGTGTGAAGCGAACGGTTACCACTTGCTGTGCAGTGAACTGATCTCAGAACAGCCAAAACTGAGTGGCTTTTACCAGCAAGGTGATTGTAGTTTAGAAAAAAAAGTCTCGCGCGTTAGGGCCACGTTTTCGCTCGACGAATTTGCGTCTGTTTATGCCTACGGTGATACACACGAAGACATTCCGATGCTAAAACTGGCAGACTACGCGATGCTCAACTGGAGCGAGTGGAGAGCAAGCGAATAACGATATGTGCTCTGATTTTCAAGACAACCACTCGACCAAAGTGATCGTTTTAGGCTAAAAAAACAAACCCTTCTAACATGAGAAGGGTTTTATTGTTCAGAGCCCGAATAACTGGCTTAACGCCATACACCCCATTGGCCTGTTGTGCCTGGTTCCTCACCAGACGTCCACCACTGGGCAGTCCATTCTTTGCCGTTGTGCGTCACCACATCACCTTGGTTGTATACGGCCGTCTTGTCCCACAAGTTGGTTGGTTCAACTGGTGGCGTTACATCCGCTTTGATCAGTGACAACGCATAACTGAAGTCTGCACTTGGCGCTAATACTTGGTTCGCATTCACGTTGTTACTATCGAACATGTAGTGGCTCATCTCTTGATGCCAAATGCCCACGTACCAATCGCCCGTTTGCTGCGCATTAAATTGATCCGCAATTTCTGCCGCCCAAGTCGCCGTATTGTTTGCACTGATTGGTAGTGAAATATCGACAATTTCATTGCCTGTCGCATTAAACGTACGAAAACGAATGGTGTCACCCGCTTCTACTGGTCCGAAACCTTGCTGAACAAAGTAGCCCAGAGATGTCAGATTATTGCCCGGTTCGGTTGGATCAACAGGGTCAGTCGGTGGCGTCGTGCCCGTTCCGTTTAACGTAATGTCACTACAGTTGTAGAAACCTTCCCCAGCGACATCAATGCGCTGCCAACGAGTATAAAGCACCGCATCGCCGGAACGATCAGCAGGGAAAGTCACCTGAATACGGTAGCGTTTTTCCGCATCAACATACACATCACCTGCGGTGTCGATCAGCTCTAAATCACTCCAAGTAAGAGGCTTTGAATCATCATAAGTTGGCTTGGTGAGATAGAATTCCCAGTACGATGGGTTGTGCGGCGCTTTGCCGTAAAACACCAATTCAATCTGGTTATTTGCATCTGGCGTAACATTGGTGCGCTGCCAGTTTGGAGAAGGAAAGTTCAAGCCTTTCTTAGCGGCATCGCCAGCAGAACATAGCTCACCGTCGCGAACCACGGCTTTCACATGCTCCATATCTCGGTAATTTGGTACGTTTGCTGCAATTTCACTGCGCTGCACAAACGGGTAAGCACCAGATTCTTCAAAAGCCGCTTTACACGCTTGGTTAGGGATCTCGTTGGTCCAAAAACCACCGTCTAAATAACACGTATTTTGACGAGCACTTGGAAACTCTACCCAGCCATGGGCGTTGACGTTAAATGAGCTCAATGCGGCAACAGCGCTTAAGCTCAAAAGAGGAAGTGTTACATGTGATTTCATCGTTCATCCTTAATTTTGCTGACTCGCCGCTCTGAAACACAAGCGGTTTAAGCAAAACTAGCAGGATGGGATTATTTAGAAGGTGAGAATAAATATGGAAATTGTAAGAGTGCCATCTGCTTTCCAGCATTTGTTGTGAACCATTCTCATACTCGACTGACTCTTTCGAGTCACTTCAAATTCATGTGCCACAAAAACTGTCACTCTCGTTTGGCTATCGCTCGTCTTTTGGTGTGTCCATCACCACCATCGTTGTGATCGACTTGACGTGTTCGCACTCACCCAACACATCAGCATGGAACGCTTTATAAGCGGCGAGATTTTGCGTCTCTACGCGTATGAGATATTCGTTAGATCCCGTAATGTTGTGACATTCCACCACCTCGTTTACAAAACGCACATGCTCTTCGAAACCCAGCTGTGCCTGCTTAGAGTGCGAGGCCAAACCAATCGACACATAAGCGACAAAACCCACGCCAAGTTGCTGATTATCCAGTACTGCTCGGTAGCCTTTGATCACGCCTTTACGCTCTAAATCTTGCACTCGGCGTAAGGTTGCAGACGGAGATAAACCAACGCGTTCCGACAGCTCCACATTGGAGATTCTTCCGTCTCGTTTGAGCACTTGCAATATTCTTTCGTCAAATCTATCCATGATGATGTTTCATTGCTTATTTAGTTTCTAATCATCAAATAAAAGCACAATATTGACCTCAGTTCTACTTATAGTTGTTCTCAACTTATCGAGAACTGATTCAAGGAACAATCTATGGAATATCATCAACTGGGCGCTTTGGCGTTGTTCGCTTTTGTCTCCACTTTTACGCCGGGTCCCAATAACATTATGTTGATGACCTCAGGGGCAAATGTCGGCTTTAAACGCACTATCCCACATATGTTGGGCATTACCTTTGGCTTTGGTGCCATGCTAATTTTGGTGGGCATTGGCTTGATGAGCCTGTTCCACGCATATCCAATTACACACTCCATTTTAAAAGTATTGAGCTTGAGTTATTTGCTGTACTTGACGTACAAAATCGCCACCAGCGACAAAACCGAAGCAAAACACGATTTTCGCCCGATGTCTTTTTTAGGGGCTGTTGCATTCCAATGGGTGAACCCAAAAGGTTGGTCGATGGCGTTGACGGCCATTACGGTATACACCAGTGGCGGTTCTTGGCTCGAACTGACTTTTATCGCCGGTATCTTCTGTTTAGCCAACTTGCCATCGGTGACATTTTGGACGGCGGCAGGCATGCAATTGCAGCGTTGGTTGACCACCGATAAACGCGTTAAGGGGTTCAACTACAGCATGGCCGCTCTGTTGCTTTTGTCTACGATTCCAATGATATAAGTCCATTTATGGTTAAAAACGACTCACTTTACGTAATTGGGAAAGGACAGATACTGCATTTTGCTTGAGGCTTTGGCGTTAATTCACAGTGTAAATTTGTTTAAAGACGCTACCCTCTTGTTAGGGAACTTGATAATCTTTAAATGAGAAAGAGAATAATTATCGAGTAAAGTAACAATGAAAAAGAAGCCTCAACCTAAAACGCTTGTTGTCACAGACACAGAAACCATCACTCCAAACATGCAGCACATTACCTTGCAAGGTGAGGCGCTGAGCCACTTTCCTCGTGACTGCGAAGGCAGTTACATCAAATTACTGTTTAACGATATGGGCGGCGCGGATCTGAGCATCCTGTCAGAAGACGACCGACCAATCATGCGCACCTATACAATTCGACGCTTTCATCCAGAAACCAGTTCAATCGAAGTGGATTTCGTCCGACACGTAACGCAAGATCTGCAATGCGGATTTGCCGCACGTTGGGCAATGGCCGCGCAAAAAGGCGACACGATCAACATCGTGGGGCCGGGTAGCATTTCCAACTTAAATACTGAGGCGGATTGGTTCTTCATGGCTGCCGATATGACGGCACTTCCAGCGCTTTCTGCGAAAATTCGCACGTTGCCAGAAGAGGCCAAAGGCTACGCTGTGATCAGCGTGATGTCTCCAAACGACATCCAACCCCTACACGCGCCAGCAGGCGTGGAGTTGATTTGGTTAACCGAAGGGCAAGCCTTGGCTGATAGCGTTCGCGAACTCGAGTGGTTAGATGGTAACGCTTCGGTATGGTGTGCGTGTGAGTTCGATTCAATGCGCGCGCTGCGCCAATATTTCCGCAACGAAAAAGAAGTCGATCGCGAGAATATCTACATCAGCAGCTATTGGAAAAAAGGCGTGTCTGAAGATGGACACAAAGTGATTAAACGTGAAGACGCGGAATCCAACCAATAGTGATTCATGTCTTTTCGATTCCAGCTCTCATCCTAATAAAAACGCCCGGCATCACTGGGCGTTTTAGCAACTTCAGTTGTATTAAAGTTCATGAAAACTCTAATCCGCTAGTTCCTGCGCTAAAAAGTCGATCAACAACCTCACTTTGGGCGATAAATTTCGGCTTTGTGGATACAGTGCCCAAATGCCTTCACGGTCGTCTCGGTAATCGGTCAGCACCTCGACTAGCTCACCGTTATCTAGGGCTTCTTGAACGTAATAGTCCGGCAACTGCACTAAACCCAAACCACGTTTGGCGGCGCCCATTAGCGCAAAACCACTATTGCATTTAATCCTCCCCGACACGCGCAAAGACTTATCGCGTTTATTTTCCTTAAAATGCCAATAATCGACCGAACCAACCAAGCACTGATGTCGAGCCAGTTCGGATAATGTGTGAGGCTCGCCAAATCGCTCCAAATACATAGGGCTAGCACACACGTAATTTTGACGCGACGAAAGACGCTTTGCGATCATGCTGGAATCTTGCAGGCGGCCAAGACGAATCGCCACGTCTACCCCTTGCTCTATCAAATCCAGTTTTTGATTGGTCAGCACTAAATCGAGGTCCACACGCGGGTACTTCTCCAAAAACTGATGCAAGAGCGGCGCGAGGTTCATTTCCCCATAGGTCACAGGCGCTGTCACACGCAGCAAACCTCGCGGTTCAGTCTGCATTTGCGTTACAGCAAGCTCAGCCAGTTCTAGCCCTTCGACCAAATGTTTGCACTGCTGATAATAAAGCTGTCCAGCTTCAGACAGAGAAACTTTTCGCGTCGTGCGATGCAGTAACTTAACCGCAAGACGCTCTTCAAGTGCCGATACGCGGCGACTGATTTGTGCCACTGACGTTTTCAGTTTAGCCGCGGCAGCTGTAAAGCTGTTAGTTTCCGCTACGGCAACAAACTCGCTGACTCCTTCCCAATTCGCCATGCTGTATTCCTGTCGACCTCTTCTAGACAAATAGTGATTACATTGTTCTCGTCGCGCTACGCTTTGAAAACTGGAGAACTTTACGCGTCAGGTAACGGACGAAGATCGTCGTATTGCGCATCAAGCTCAATACCAAAATATTCTTTCAACGCATCCAGGTAGGCTTGACCTGGCTCTAGCTCTATTTCTGTTAGCGCTTCATGATTGGTGCATCTGAGTGTGTAGTTAAGCAGCGTCACCAACCCACTTTCTGTCGCTCTAGCAGCGACCCTTGCGCTAGTAAAACGCGAATTAGGCGAAGTCGAGGTAAAGAAGTTGCTACATGCAATGTCACCAGCAAACACAAACTCTAGGTCAAAGCTGTATAGATTGTTCCACGTGTCCGTTCCATCGGTTGAAAGCACTTGGAGGAAATAACCAAACTGAGCATCTTTGACAAAACGGAAGGTTTGTAAATCCGTCTGAATCACTTGGTCAAGGATAAATGGCAATGGCGCTCGAGGGGTATTGGAGCCAAAACCCACATCGACAATCCATGTTTGTTCCTCTAACGTCACTAACGTGATTTGATGACTACGACCTGTTGGTGTACCAGACACATGTACACGCCCTAGCAAACTTCGCGCTTCAAACCCAAGAGTGTTGAGCACATCAAGCATTAAACCATTTAATTCAAAGCAGTAACCACCGCGAGAGTGGTACACGGTTTTTTGAATAATATCTTCAATCTCAACAGAGACGCCTCGCTGCAATGCGATGTCAAAATTCTCAAACGGCAGGCAACGATGCTGCGCCACGTGAATTCTGTGCAATGACTCCAAATCGGCGGGCAATTCACTAGGCAAGCCTAGCTTGGTTAAATAGGCACTCAGATCCGTCTTATTCATAATCACTCTTACTTAGCTGATGGTTTGACAGTTTTCTACTTTAGCCCCTCTATCTAACTTCAGGTCAATCACCTTTTCCATTTCCCTTCCGCTTTAAGGAGGCATCGCACTCTTTTTACACGCTCACCTTATCATTATTACGCATATGTAAAAATCATTTTCAAAATGGACGGATTATCATTTTTACTGAAACACCTACAATGAGCACCAACAAAACGACGAAGCGCGGTAAGCAAACCTTAACTACGCTTATTACGTCACTCCATATACTGAAAATATAAAGGAAACATCCAATGTCGCTTGAAATCAAACCTGGTCAAACTCACATAAAATCAAAAGCAATGGTCGCTTGGGCTGCAGGTGAGCCGCTTAAAATGGAAGAAGTTGATGTACAACTTCCAAAAGCCGGCGAAGTGCTAGTACGCATCGTAGCAACTGGTGTTTGTCACACTGACGCATTCACACTATCAGGTGACGATCCAGAAGGTATCTTCCCTTCAATCCTTGGTCACGAAGGTGGCGGTATCGTTGAAATGGTTGGCGAAGGCGTAACAAGCGTTGAAGTTGGCGACCACGTTATCCCACTTTACACTGCTGAATGTGGTGAGTGTAAGTTCTGTAAATCTGGCAAAACGAACCTATGTCAGGCCGTTCGTGAAACGCAAGGTAAAGGCCTAATGCCAGATGGCACAAGCCGATTCTCTATCAACGGCGAAACTATCTTCCACTACATGGGGTGTTCTACTTTCTCTGAGTACACGGTTCTTCCAGAAATCTCACTAGCGAAAGTAAACAAAGAAGCACCACTTGAAGAAGTTTGTCTTCTAGGTTGTGGCGTAACCACTGGTATGGGTGCGGTATTAAACACAGCTAAAGTTGAAAAAGGCGACACCGTGGCAATCTTTGGTCTAGGCGGTATCGGTCTTTCTGCAATCATCGGTGCTCGCATGGCTGGTGCCAGCCGCATCATCGGTGTAGACATCAACGAAAGCAAATTCGACCTAGCGAAACAACTTGGTGCAACTGATTGCATCAACCCACAAAAATTCGACAAGCCAATTCAAGAAGTGATTGTTGAAATGACAGACGGTGGTGTTGACTACTCATTCGAATGTATCGGTAACGTAAACGTGATGCGCCAAGCACTTGAGTGCTGTCACAAAGGTTGGGGTGAGTCAGTCATCATTGGTGTTGCTGGTGCAGGTCAAGAGATCTCAACTCGTCCATTCCAACTGGTAACTGGTCGTGTATGGCGTGGCAGCGCTTTCGGTGGCGTTAAAGGTCGCTCTGAGCTTCCAGAAATCGTAAACCGTTACATGGCTGGTGAATTCGGCTTACAGGAGTTCATTACCCACACAATGGGATTAGCAGACGTCAACAAAGCGTTTGATCTGATGCATGAAGGTAAGAGCATCCGAACAGTTATCCATATGGATCAATAATGCTGCCTCAGGCTCTCCTTTTGGGGAGCCTGAATTCCTTCTGCTAATTAGAGAGTTTATTCATGACCATTGAAAATGTAAGCCAAGCCAAAGTGTTTGGCGGTTGGCACAAGCAATATACACACGAATCCAATGCCCTAAACTGCACCATGCGCTTCGCGATATTCTTGCCACCTAACGCAACGAAATCAAATCCCGTACCCGCGCTATACTGGCTCTCTGGTTTAACGTGTACCGATGAGAACTTTATGCAGAAAGCGGGCGCATTTCGTATGGCGGCCGAGCTTGGCATTGCGATCATTGCACCAGACACAAGTCCGAGAGGCGAAGGTATCGCTGACGACGAAAGCTATGACCTAGGAAAAGGAGCTGGCTTTTACCTTAATGCGACGCAAGCACCTTGGTCACTGCATTACTGCATGTACGACTATGTGACCGAGGAGTTACCTGCGATCATCGAAAGTAACTTCCCTGTCTCTGACGTGAAGTCGATTTCGGGTCACAGCATGGGCGGCCACGGAGCGCTCACCATTGGTCTGAAAAATTCAGAACAGTACCGTTCTATTTCAGCGTTCAGTCCAATCAGTAACCCAATGCAATGCCCTTGGGGACAAAAAGCCTTTACTGCTTACTTAGGCAAGGAGCTTGAAAGCTGGAAGCAATACGATGCAAGTGAACTTCTAAAACAACAACAATCACCATTACCAATTTTGGTTGATCAAGGTGATGCTGATGGTTTCTTAAATGAGCAGCTTAGACCGGAAGCGCTGATTGCTGCGGCAAAAATACACGATTCAAACCTAACCTTGAGAATGCAACCAGGCTATGACCATAGCTATTACTTCATCTCAAGCTTTATTGAAGAGCACCTCAACTTCCATGCAAAATATTTGTTTGCATAGTTAATTTAAGTAAGCTCATGAAATAAAAAATAAAGTCACCAAAACTAGGTGACTTTATTTTCTTTACGTACTAACAAATACATATCTGAATATCGATGATTTAAATATGTAAAATAATGTAACTTAAGAACAAATTCGACGTCCATTTCTCGCCTTATTAAATTCTCATTTCCGACACAGTATCTTTATTAAAAATGAAACAAAGCTGCACTAAAAACCAATTAAATACCGCGAAATCATTACGAAACTCTACCATCATCCCAATACTCTGAGCTTTTAATTAAGAAGCAACTTAATAACCTTGACGTGACGTAAACCGACAGTTATTTTTGAAACATAACGTATTATAAAATCTCATCCGGTTGGCTCTATAATTATAAATAAATTACCGCTAGCACCTTTGTCCTAGCTAAGAAAAAAGAATAAAACTCAAAAGGGCATATGATGAAAAAGATAGTCGCGCTAGGTCTGTTTTTTGTTGCGCCATTCTTGTCTGCAAATACGATCGTATTTAGTAGTAGCCAGCAGCCTAGTGTCATACTGGAACTGGAAGAGATCCAAGCTTTACCTGCCACTAGCTACACGATGACATTGCCTTGGCTTCCTGCCTCGTCAGAGTTTTTAGGCGTTAAACTCAGCACGCTTCTTACACACGTCTACGGAAAGGTACCAGAGCAGGTTGATATCAGCAGCTTAAACGACTACCACTCGACATTGTCCCGACAAGATATTCTTCGATATCAACCAATACTGGCTTATCAACAAGATCAGAATTACATAAAAGTCAGGAATAAAGGCCCTTTCTGGGTGATATATCCACTCAATCTCTATCCAGAGCTAAACTACAATAAATATCATGCGCAAATGGTATGGCAAGTAAATGAAATAAAAGAAAAATAATAAGAATGAAGTTATCAGAACCCTATTCTAAGAAACAAAGAATATTGCAATATTCTACCACCAGCAAAATGCTGCTGGTGGTGTTTGCCGTTTCTTTGCTTCTCGCGAATGTCGTGCTTTTACAGCAAACACGTTCACTCTCACAAAATTTTAATAACGAACAAAAACAAGCGACTTGGTTTTTATTCCAACTCTCCAAAGAACTATCAGAACTTGTCGGCGAGGCCAGACGGTTAGATGAAAACGTATTGAATATTGACGGTGCAGAGCTTCAATACGAGTTAGCGTGGAGTCGCTTTGACTTATTGACCAGTAGCACGAAAGCCAATAAGTTCTTTTCTCGGAACAACATGCACCTTTACTTCATTAACCTTTTTGAAGAGTTCAAAGAGCTAGAAAAACAACTAGTAGAAGCTAGAACAGGTGATAGCCAAGCTGCTGCTGCATTTTATCGTTCAACTCAAACACTATATTTAGGCTTAATAGACTTCGTTAATCAAAACTTCCGTCTAAGTAGTAAAGCTTATGAAGCACAAAAAGGTCAAACCCAGCGCTTAATGCAAGCACAATATATGCTGTTTGCGACGTTCGTTTTGTCGATTATCTCTCTAACTTATTTCTTTTATCGTGAATCCCATTTTCATAGAAAATTGGCGCTAAGCGACCCTTTGACGAACCTAGGGAACCGCAATGCACTATTCATTACCCTAAACAAATTTACTCAAGAAAAAAGGCCCTTTTCTCTCTGGATTCTAGATTTAAATGGTTTTAAAGAAGTCAACGACACACACGGACACCAAGTTGGCGACACTGTACTGCGGGAAATCGCTAGGCGGCTTAATTCTATGACACTCAATGATTTTACTGTTTATCGCATGGGAGGAGATGAGTTCGCGGTTATACTTGAAGGTGAACATCTCAATGAAGAGAACGTACGTGAGCAGATAAATACCGTCTTTGATGCACAAATATTAAACTCCGATAAAGTCTCAACACTTTCAACGAGCATGGGCTTAGCGCAATACCCTAAAGACAGTGACAATGTTGACTTTCTTATCAGCATAGCGGATAAGCGCATGTACAAAATGAAATTTCAACGTTAAACGGTATATATGATGAGAAAGTTCATGCAAGTACTGCTTCTACTGGCAGTCATTGCGGCAGGTGTGTTGGCTTGGGTATTTATTCCATCGCACGAAACCATCGGGCAAAAAACGCTTGAGCAGGCACTCAACGACGACTATAGCCTAGTTGGGCATCGAATCTACTCAACCGATCCGGATGCTGGCAACCGATTCGGCTACTTCGTATTGGCAACGGGCCAGAGCATTGAAGAGCAAGAGCCGTTTTTGGTCACTTCGGATCAGTTTATTCGCATGGAGCAAACGGGTGATAATACCTTGTCTGTGACCGTCAATGGCCGTATTTACCATTATCATAACGACTTGTGGGTGCCAAAATCAGACGGGAAATTGCAACACTTTTTAGTCAGCGCAACCGCCAAGTACGTACGCTAAAAACGGGAACATTACTCCCCCCCAAAAAAACAAAGCCCCGCAGTGTATGCGGGGCTTTTTACGTGAAGAAGAAAATAACATCGAAAAAATGAGCGTTACTTCGCTAACACTTTCTCTTTAATCACTTTGAGTACCCCAGCCTCTTGGTTGCTTGGCGCAGAATAACGAGCAATTTTCTTAATCTCTTCGTGCGCGTTGGCAACCGCGTACGAATGCTCACTGACTTGCAGCATTTCGAGGTCATTGAGGTAGTCACCAAACGTCATAGTTTCTGCCGGAGTAAAATTCATCGTCTCTTGAAGATGCTGAATGGCCGCACCTTTAGAGGCCTCGGCATTCATCACATCCAGCCAGATTTTTGCACTCACCACGACTTTATGCGTTGCGCCCAACTTTGCGTTCATGGTCGGGAACAGGAGCTCTTCCGAACCGTCAAAGTGACAAATTGCTACCTTAATAAACTCGTCTTCGACCTCAAGCAAATCCGGCACATATTCACAGCGGTGGTAGTACTTTTGAAATTCTTCCAGCGATTGCTGATCATGCGTTTCGATGTACGCCGAGCGCTTGCCACACAATACGATGTTCGCCCCGTCAATTTCACGAGCCGCTTTCACAATCTCCAACACTTCCGCTTTAGGAATGGTACAACTGTAGAGCTCTTTGTCTTGGTACATCACTAAGGTGCCGTTTTCAGCCACATACAACAGTCTGTCTTTGATTGGCGCGAACGTGTCTCGCAGACTGTAATACTGACGACCAGACGCAGCGGAGAACAAAATACCTTGCTCTTCCAGTTGCAAAAACAGATCGAAAAACTCCGGATCCAAACGACCGTATTGGTCAAGCAATGTGCCATCCATATCGGAAGCAATAAATTTGATGCGAACTTGTGACATTAACGAAAACTCTAAATGATGCTGCGAAAATATATCCATGTAAGGTACAGGATCTTGTATGAATCTCAAGTCGGGATGACGACGCTTTTCGCATTCACCAAGGGTGCTGTTTAAAGTAATCTTCACTGTGATCGATGAAAGCTCTCACCGCAGGAGACAAGTGTTTACGTGATGAATACAGCGCGTAAATGTTGAGATCATTTGGCTTCCAATCCGGCAACACCGACTCAAGCTGACCCGATTTGAGATAGATATTGCTCAAGTAAGTTGGCAACATCGAAATACCCATGCCTTGTAAAGCGCCATGCAATAACGCCGTGGCCTCATTGCTGGTTAGGCGACACTCAATTCCCACCGATTCGAACTGGTCGCCCTGAGACAAATGCCACACGTGACGCTCAAAGTTTTTGTATCCCAAACAGTCGTGTGAAGATAAATCTCGCGGATGCGCGATCGCGTGGTGAGTTTGTAAATATTGCGGTGATGCTACCAACACCGATTCGCACACCACAATCGGCTTACCAATCAAAGAAGGATCGGGATCTGACGCAATTCGGATCGCCAGATCGATACGTTGTTCGGTTAGATCACTCACTGAATCTTGCAGATCTATGTCGATATGCACTTTGGGGTGCTTTTGCATAAAACTGTTTACTACGGGGATCAACTGTGAGAATCCAAATGAAGTACTAGACGCAAGACGGATTTTTCCGGACAGCTCACCATCAGCGGCAATGTTCGACGTTAATGTATCGGCCTGTTTTAACCAGCGCTCAATCTGAGGCAAGCTGCGCTCCCCTGCGGTGGTGAGGGACACCTTGCGCGTGGTGCGGTGTAACAAACGAGTTTGCAGCCAGTTCTCCATCGCCTCTACATAACGAGTCACCATTGGCCGAGACATGTCTAACCGCTCTGCGGTCGCGGTAAAACTGCCAGAATACACCACATCCACAAACACTTTTGCTGCCGTTACTCTATCCATACATTTGATCGAAATAAGAAATAGTGATGCACATTATTGTGTATTTTTCCGAGCGTATCAATTTCCTAATATAGCTCCCGTTCCCAAGCCATGGTCGCTTGGCCCCAAATTCTTTAGGAGCTTATTATGAAAAAATTAACTTTGATTGCTGCATCCATTTTAATGGCAAGCCCTGTCCTAGCCTCTCCCCTTACTCTTGAGGTTTACAACGCCGACGGTAACAGCTTCCACGTAAACTCAACCTTGGTATACGGTGAGACTGACGCCATGGTTATCGACACTGGCTTCACCAAAGCTGACGCGATGCGCATTGCCGCTAAAGTGCTGGACTCAGGCAAAACGCTTAAAACCATTTTTATCAGCCAAGCGGACCCAGACTACTACTTTGGCGCAGAGGCCTTACACCAACAGTTCCCTGATGCGCAGATCATTACAACGCCTGCGGTTCAAAAAATTATTAAAGAGAAATTGGCTGGAAAGCTGGCGTACTGGGGACCAAAGCTTGGCGCAAACGCACCGGTAAAACCAGTGATCCCTGTCGCGTACGATAAAGCATCATTGGAGCTAGAAGGTCATAAGATTGAAATTCGTGGTAACCATGGCACATCAGCACACCGCCCTTACCTATGGATTCCAGATAACAAAGCGATTCTAGGTAACGTAGCCGTGTACTCAAACGTACATTTGTGGATGGCAGATGCCGCTGACCAGACCGCCATCAATGCTTGGGAGCAGCAACTTAGCGAGATGCTTGCGCTTAAACCTCAAGTGGTCATTCCTGGTCACATGAAAGCAGGCACAAAGCTGAACGCAGACACCATTCGCTACTCGCAACAATACTTGCAGGATTTTCAGCAAGCGAAAAAACACAGCAATAACAGCGTTCAACTCATTGACACCATGTCTGCGAAATACCCAGAAGCTCAATTGCCAATCGCGCTAGAAATCGGTGCGAAAGTGCATACTGGTGAAATGTCATGGTAACCGTGCATTACTTCTTCGATCCCATGTGTGGTTGGTGCTACGGGGCATCACCACTCATCGAAGCCTTGATGGACACCTCTCAATTTAAGGTAGAGCTTCATCCCGGCGGTATGATTGAGAAACGCGCGATTGAACCTGAATTTCGTCAGCACATCATCAACAGTGACGCTCGTATTGCAACCGAAACCGGAGCGACGTTTGGTGAAGCATATCTGCAACGCGTGAAAAGCGAAGATGCGTTTGTTCTTGATTCTTATCTACCAACACAAGCGATCTTGAGTGCGGAAAAAATGGGGCTGAATCCATGGCACATGCTAAAGGCCATCCAATCTGCGCATTATCAGCTCGGGTTAAAAGTGAATGAAGCATCGACGCTCAAAGCCATTGCAGAATCGCTAGGTTTAGCAAGTGATGCGTGGGAGCAAAACATGGCGTTAAGCGAAGCCGAACTAGATGAGAGAATTCGCTCTAGCCGACAATTGATGCGACAGTTACACGTTGGTGGTTATCCAACCCTGATTGCAGAAGTAAATGGCGAGTACTTGACCTTGCCGCACTCGGCCTACTACGACAAACCGGCACAGTGGAAGCTTGCATTACAAAAACTGCGATAAGCTCTTCCCCACTCGCTCTTGTTCTTAATCCAAGAGCGAGTGCCAACACCGACATGGCAATCCTGACTCAAACAGGTACAATCCTCGCTCGATTTTTTACTCTCGCGGATACCCACCATGCACTCGCCTGAACATTGTTTTACTCGTTTTACTGCTGATATTTCTGGCTATGAATTGCCAACGCAGTTTACGTTTCCGTTCTACTACACGCCGCATCCTCTTTGCGTTATGGCCGCAAAGCAATTGCAACAGCACTTATTAGCGCAAACCGACTTCGAACACGATTTTGGTTTGGTTAATGAAGAAACGGGGCGAGGCAAAATGTTTGGCGTATTACTAGTAGAAAGCCCTCAAGGCGATCTCGGCTTTTTAAGTGCGTTTTCTGGCAAAATTGCTGACCAAAACTTGATTCCAGGATTTGTCCCTCCTGTGTACGACATGCTGACCGATGAAGGCTTCTTCCGCGCAGAAACGGATGCCATCAACGCCGCCAATGCGGAGTACAAAACCTGTGCCGCGAATCCGGAATTAGCGGATCTTAAAGCGCAAATCCAAGCCGACCGAGCCGCTTATCAGCAAGAGGAGCAAACACAGCGCCAAGTGATGATTGATGGCCGAGCAGCACGCAAGCGACAGCGCCAACAGGGCGAGCAAACGCTCAATGCCGATGACCTCAAAATCTTGTTGGATGAGTTGGGTAAACAAAGTGTCGCCGAGAAAAACGTTCTCAAATACTTAAAGCAAGCGTGGGATGAAAAGCTTGCAATCAAAGAAGCGCGATTGGCCGAGTTAGAGCAGCAACTTGCTCATCTGAAAGAGCAGCGCAAGACACTCTCCAACGCTTTGCAGCACAAACTGCATAAACAATACCGCTTTCTAAACAACCATGGCGAAGCACGCGACTTGGTGGACATTTTTGCGGACACCACAAACCCAGTCCCACCAGCAGGTGCGGGGGAATGTGCTGCGCCAAAACTGCTTCAATACGCGTTTAAACACGAATTCAAACCGCTGGCGCTGGCAGAATTTTGGTGGGGTGTGTCGCCAAAGTCTGAAGTTCGCCAACACAAAAAATTCTACCCATCGTGCAACAGCAAATGTCAGCCGATTTTAGGCCATATGATGCAAGGGCTGGACGTCGAACCCAACCCATTAGCGGAGAATTGGGCAGAAGACAAAGAGCTGGAGATAATCTACCAAGACGACGCTATGGTCGTCGTCAACAAGCCCTCGGGCTTACTTTCAGTGCCTGGTAAAACTATCAAGGACTCTGCTTATACGCGCCTACAAGCGATGTACCCTGATGTGGAAGGGCCGTTTGTGATTCATCGCCTCGACATGGCGACCTCTGGCATTTTGGTGTTTGCCTTAACCAAGCGCGCGAACAAAAGTCTGCAAAAACAGTTTATGGCTCGCGGCGTAAAAAAACGTTATATGGCAATGCTCGAAGGCGTATTAAACGAGCCTGAAGGGGAAATCTCACTGCCAATGCGTGGTGACCCTGACGACCGCCCACGTCAACTGGTGTGTTTTGAACACGGGAAACATGCAGAAACCTACTGGCAACTGATTGAAGTCAAAGATGGGCGCAGCAAGGTATACATGTATCCGAAAACCGGGCGTACTCACCAACTACGTGTACACAGTGCTCATCACATGGGGTTAAACATGCCGATGGTTGGTGATGGTTTATACGGCGAAAAAGCCAACCGCTTACACCTGCATGCTGAGATGCTAGAGCTGGATCATCCATACAGCAAAGAGCGCATGGTGTTCAAAGCTGAGTGCGAATTCCAACGTCTTCCCGATTTTAAATAACAAAAAGGCACTGACTAACAGTGCCTTTTTTGGTTTCTAACAACAGAATAGGCGTGATGCGCAATACCGAAAACCGTTAGCTCACCTTAAACTTGGTCCACACCTGAGAGCGCCAACGTCTTGCCATGATGATACCACGTACCCATTCATCGAGTGCGATTGCCATCCAAGCCCCTAAAACGCCATAACCCAAGTGGATGCCAAAGATGTAAGAGAAAAGCACGCCTAGTCCCCACATACTCAAAATCCCCATTTGCACTGGGAACTTGATGTCACCCGCGCCTTTGAGCCCCGCGATAAAAATCAGGTTAAACACACGTCCGGCCTCGAGCAAAATTGAGCCCATGACTAACGAACCTGCCAATGCGAGTATCTCTGGTTGATCGGTAAATACGCGCAGAATCTCTTCTCTAAACAGGTAAATCAGTGTGGTTGCCGCCGTTGATGCCACAAATCCCACTAAGAAGTAGATTTGTACGCGTTTTAAAATGCTGCTCACCCAACCTTTACCGATGTAGTAACCAGTCTGAATTTGCGCTGCCTGACCAATTGCCAACGCGAAAGCAAACGAGAAACGGGCAATGTTTTGTGCATAAGTGAAAGCCGCCAACGATGCCGTCCCCATTTGCACCACAAAATACACAATGCAGATTTGCGCCACGTTGTAAGACAGCACTTCACCCGCGTTCATGCCGCCGATTTTTAAGATCTTTTTGTAAATCTCTGCGGGCACTTGTTTCATGGTCGACATCGGTAGTTCAATGCTGCTGCGAGCGAGAATAAACCATAACATTAACGTACCGATGACTTGGCTGACGACGGTTGCTATTGCTACACCTTGCACACCATACACAGGTAAACCGAATGGCTGGTAAAGCGCAATATAGTTACCAATGATGTTGAACACACCCGAGATCAAATTCACCACCATTGGGGAACGTGAATAACCATGACTACGCAGAATAGTTGTAAAAACAACGCCAATCGTAACGTTAAACGTCATCGCACCGCTTATCAGCAAATATTCATGAGCGTACTGCTCAACTTGCGCTTCCAAGCCGTAATACGGGAGTAGGTATATCGCACCAAGCACGGCAATCACACTCAATAGCACACCGACGAGCACAGACAGCGCAATACTCGCAACACCAACGCTCACTGACTCTTGCTCGCGTCCAGCGCCATTGTATTGGGCAATCAAAATCCCCGTACCGCTACTGACAAACGTCGAAACGATGATTAAAAAGAAGGTAATCTGCGTGATCACACCAACAGCGGATACGGCTTTGTCTGAGTAGCCACTCAGCATGAACACGTCACTGGTTCCTAAAGCCGTCCGTAGCAAAATTTCGACAAGAATTGGCCAAGCTAATGCCACGATGGACATTCGTTGGTTGATGTTTTGGCTTTTAGGCATGCTTGTAACCTTTCCTACAACTAAAAACTGCCTCACAATATTTGTGAAGCAGTTTAAAAATAGTGACTCGAACGAAGCTCGATATGAGGTTGTGATTTAGCGCGGATTCTAGTCGCATATTGGTCATAACGACAACAATATTTCGCCCTGTTTCGGAAAAATATTTCTAATGCATTTTCGAAACGACATATGCCTTGACGATACGTAGAGCAGAGATTGGTGAACAATACTCTCAATCAACGAGCACCGAACAGAATCAGGATAATCAATAGAAATATCTCCAACTAGATACATTACTTTGAGTTATCAGTCCAACCATATAGAGCCATGAAGAACCGTCATGAAAACCTGCATGCGCCACCATTCCTCTTTGAACACTCGCACCAAATCACACTGATGGCTTTGCACTAAAAATGACTGATATCACATTTGGAAACTTTGTTGTTCTATTTATCGCGAAAATACCGCCTAGAATAAGCGTACACGTTAATTAAGCAAGGATACGTAATGTCGACATTGGCTGGGGCGCGCTTAGAAGAAATGGCGGACATCCGCTCAACAAGAAAAAAGAAAATTGTCTTTTTATGCTCCAGTATCGCCGCTGCCTGTTTAACTTATGGTTCCATTGCTCAATCACTTGAGAATAACTGGGGTTTAAGCTTTTTCCATGCTTTGTGTGCCTTGGCATGCTTAGCAATCAGTTATGTAATAAAAGTCCAGCGGCACCATCAATACGCCGACTTATGGCTAAGTGCTGTCTTAATGTTCGAAGGGTTATTGTTACTTCTGTATAACGATGCTCCGTCAGGCAAAATGTTATGGCTATATCCTATTGTCGCCACTCTGGTATTAATTAATGAGTTTAAGGTCGGTCTGTTGTTCAGTGGCACCTACATTTTACTGATCTTTTTTGGGGTCGCTTTTTTAGATCGACTGCCAGCAGCCACAGAAATCATAGAGCGGAGATTGATGCTGACCCTGATAGCGACCGCGTTTGTGTGTCACACGTTCTCGTATTACTACACGAAAGTCCTCAATTACATTCAAACACTGTATCGTGAGGGGATTGAGGAGTTAGCATATTTTGACCAGCTCACTGGGCTTGCCAATCGCTGGAGCTTTGAGACTTGGGCGCGCGCAAAGCTCGATAAAATCAAGCACTCATCTGATGACAGCATCACCGCATTGGTCTTTCTCGATATCGATAACTTCAAGCACATCAACGACACCTACGGGCACGATATTGGTGACCAAGTACTTCAAGCCTTCGCAACTCGATTAAAAAATAACATTCGCAACAAAGACAGAAAAACCGATAAACACGACTACTCCATCGCTCGATTTGCGGGCGACGAGTTTGTAATCATGCTTTACGATGTAAAAAGTAAAGATGACCTCGACAGCATCCTAAAACGGATCGTGAATCTGTTTCCGACAGGTTACCGAAGCTACGATATGATTAACGAGTTAACAATGAGTGTAGGTGCTGCTATCTATAAGCAAGATGCAAAGGATTTGTCTGAATTGACTCGATGTGCAGATAAAGCAATGTACGCAGCTAAACATACTGGTAAAAACCAGTACGCCTTTTATGAGCACTGCAATACGGAAGAACAGTCAACATCTGATGCACCAGCGGTACCAGAAGCTTGCTAATGACTAAGCGAACACATGCATCACCCAAAGCCCCACAACGAGGAATACGATTAACCACACTACTTGCAACGTTCTGTTCGGCTTGTCTTGCTGACGAGTGGGGTGATCTTTAAACGCACGGCCCTTCATTTTGCCCATTAAGCTCTTTCCTAGAGCACGTCGATAAAATTCACGTCTCTTATGAGCGGCATTGGCAACTTCGGTAAAGCGCTGTCTTTGCTCATTGGTGAGATCTTTGTCCTCGTAACGAGGAGGGAGATCAGAATGCTTGCGTTGTACTGCCATCACTTCCTCCCTGGTCGATGGGTACATTTTTATTAAGTATATACCCAAATAACCAAAAAGATGCGTTATAAGTGAAGCACATAGACGAAAAAACCACCCGAAGGTGGTTTTATGACGAGCAACAAATGAACGCTAGAAGTACTCACATAAATACGCAGTCGCTTCTTTCACTTGAAGCTCAAATGAAGAATTACCTTCCACTTCAAAAAACTCACCACTTTGATAAGTCGTCCAATCGCTCTCGCCAACACGCTTGACCACAAGCGCACCTTTTACAACCGTCATACGCTCTGGTGCTTGAGTACCAAACGTGTACTCACCAGGAAGCATCACACCAACGCTAATATCCTGATCTTTCTGGTTAAAGCCTAGTGATTTTACACTACCAGCAAAATAGCTATTTTCCTTAATATTCATTATTGGTTTCCTTATCAAAAGTCCGCTCTTTTTTACCTTGTTTCTTTCCGTTACTCAAGCTTTGAAAGCCATTAAACTCAACGTAATAACGCACATCCTTTGCTACTGAGCGAGAACCTCTTTTCGCGAGGATTAATCAGGCGACCTAAACCGAGCAAGAAAACCTGCGAAGTAATGAATGTGAGCAAACAACAAAACCATCAATAAGATGTGTATCTGAATGTAAAAGTGGACATTAGATCATAGTTTCGTCGTCTCAATGGCGGGATTGTTTGTTTTTAAAAAGGAAGGTTTCCACCATGTTAAAAAAGTGGAGAAAATTAGATCTATGACGGACTCGACTCGCCGAAGGCGAAAAGCACGACAAGAACCAAAACTTTCATTTTTGGCTCGCCACCAATCCAAAATCCTCAAGAGTACATTTGTCTGCTTCGGGATGGGTCTGTTGACGTTTTTTGGCTATCAAATCCACCTCTCCTATCAAGACCACATTGATCCGGAAAAGGTGTACGGCGAATGGATTGAGATTGGCGCGCCACCCTACCAAACAGAACGTCTCGTTTTCACTGAAGATGGGGTATACCGAAACCATCGACTTATTACGACGGAATTTGAATTCGATGGCAAGGTCATCACGTTGAATACCGGATTAGGAAAGACAGCGTATCAGATCTCAGGCTCTCATCTTTCACCTCAAATACGCCGTATTGAACCTCTTATTCCAGATCAGCGATTCATTCGTAAAGGATTTGAGCATACCGTTCAGGGCTCAGAAACCGGCGCAGCCTCTAAACGTCGTGCCGCGTTGAGTGAACACTTCAGCCGTGACTAGTACGTCTTCACGGCTATTTTTCCTTTCAATTCTCTTTCTATATCAATGAAACAAAACCTTAATAAACAACAAAATAAGGCCTTCATCGCATTTAACTAACTCGTTACTGAGTAAACAATAATTTTAGTTTCTGCTGAGATTTTATAAATTATTGACTCAGTCTGACACTTTCTGTGTAACAGAGTGCGAGTTTTAGTTAAGTTCTCTCAAGTGCCTCGAAAACCGTCTTAATTTTTTTTGACGAAAAAAAACTCTCTGAAATGCTGAGTGTGATGCTTTTGCACGTGGAGTAAATCCAATCATCTTATCTGGTGCAAGAGCAGCCTATGTTCTAGGTAGAACATGAATCCAAGGATTGAGAGAGAAGTTATGATTCGATTTAACCTATGTGCAGCTGGAGTTGCTTTAGCGCTATCAGGTGCTGCAGTTGCGGCTCCAACCGCACCAAGTATCGATATGTACGGTTCCAACAACCTTCAGTTTTCTAAAATTGAACTCGCGATGGAAACCACGTCAGGCTACTACGACATGGTGAAATACCATGAGCAAGCGAAGATCACTGTTAAATTTAACCAGTGGAGTGGCACACCTGGTGACACTTACAACGTCTATTTTGATGGTGTAAAAGTAGCAAGCGGCCCTATCACTGGTAGCCAAACGACAGCTTCGTTTGAATACGGCCAAGGTGGCTTATACCAAATGGAAATCGAAGCATGTGATGCGACAGGTTGTGCGAAAAGCGCACCAGCTGAAATCACGATTGCAGATACCGATGGTTCTCACCTGAAGCCACTAACGATGAATGTCGATCCAAACAACAAAACCTACAATACCGATCCAAGCGTCGTGATGGGTACGTATTTTGTTGAATGGGGCATCTATGGCCGTGACTACACAGTCGATAATATGCCGGTCGACAACTTGACTCACATCCTTTACGGTTTTATCCCAATTTGTGGCCCAAATGAGTCTGTGAAGTCTGTTGGCGGCAACAGTTTCAACGCGCTACAAACTGCTTGTACAGGTGTGCCTGATTATGAAGTCGTTATCCATGACCCTTGGGCTGCTTATCAGAAGAGCTTCCCACAAGCTGGTCATGAATACAGCACGCCTATCAAGGGTAACTACGCAATGCTAATGGCATTGAAACAACGTAACCCTGATCTAAAAATCATCCCATCGATCGGTGGTTGGACACTGTCTGACCCATTCTTCGATTTCGTGGACAAGAAAAACCGTGACACATTCGTCGCATCAGTTAAGAAGTTCCTGAAAACTTGGAAATTCTACGACGGTGTTGACATCGACTGGGAATTCCCTGGCGGCGGCGGTGCAGCAGCCGATAAGGGCGACCCTGTAAACGATGGCCCAGCATACATCGCACTGATGCGTGAACTGCGCGTAATGCTTGATGAATTAGAAGCTGAGACAGGCCGTACTTACGAGCTAACGTCCGCTATCGGTGTCGGTTACGACAAGATTGAAGACGTAGACTACGCAGATGCAGTTCAGTACATGGATTACATCTTCGCAATGACTTACGACTTCTACGGCGGTTGGAACAACGTTCCTGGTCACCAGACTGCGCTTTACTGTGGTTCATTCATGCGTCCTGGTCAGTGTGACGGTAGTGGCGTTGATGAGAACGGCGAACCGTACAAAGGTCCTGCTTACACAGCAGATAACGGCATCCAACTTCTTCTTGCTCAAGGCGTTCCTGCGAACAAGCTAGTACTTGGTACAGCAATGTACGGTCGTGGCTGGGAAGGCGTAACTCCAGATACGCTAACCGATCCAAACGACCCAATGACAGGTACTGCTACAGGTAAACTGAAGGGCAGCACAGCACAAGGTGTTTGGGAAGATGGCGTAATTGACTACAAAGGCATTAAGTCATTCATGTTAGGTGCAAACAACACTGGCATTAACGGCTTCGAGTACGGCTACGATGCACAAGCAGAAGCACCATGGGTATGGAACCGTACTACGGGCGAGTTGATCACATTTGATGACCACCGTTCAGTGCTAGCAAAAGGTAGCTATGCGAAGTCTCTTGGTCTTGCTGGTCTATTCTCTTGGGAAATTGACGCGGATAACGGTGACATTCTAAACGCGATGCACGAAGGTATGGCCGGTGGTGTGGTACCTCAACCAAACCGTAAACCAACCGCAGCCGCTGGCGCAGATCAATCGGTAACAGGTCCTGCAAATGTGGTTCTAGATGGCAGCCTGTCAAAAGACTCTGACGGCACCATCGCAAGCTACGCTTGGGAACAAGTATCTGGCACAGCAGTGGCACTAACAGGTGCAAACTCAGCGAAAGCAAGCTTTGATGCAGCAGAAGTTACTGTTGAAGAGCAATTAACTTTCAAGCTGACGGTGTCTGATAACGAAGGTGCAACGGCATCTGACCTCGTTGTAGTAACAGTGAAACCAGCAGGTGTTGTTGACCCAGTGAACAACGCACCAGTAGCGCAAGTTGTTGCTCCAGCAACAGCAAACGCTGGTGACGTTGTGGTTGTAGATGCATCTGCGTCTAGCGATGCAGACAACGATACCCTGACATTCAACTGGACTCTACCTCAAGGTCTGAATGCAACGGTTGAAGGCTCCAAAGTCACGTTCACTGCTGCGGAATACCCGCAAGACACAAGCTTAAGCTTCACTGTAAGTGTGAGCGACGGTAAAGCGTCTTCATCGGCAAGCGCGACAGTGGTTGTTGCACAGCACACAACCGATCCGAACCCTGGTACTTGTGACAACGCATGGGATGCGAGCGCAGTGTACACAGGTGGTAACCAAGTGACTCACGCAGGTAAAACGTGGGAAGCGAAATGGTGGACTCAGGGTGACGATCCTAGCCAATCTGGCGAATGGGGCGTTTGGAAAGAAGTTGGCGTAGCTAACTGTAACTAATTTCAGCCTTGCAGACGTTCTGCTAAATAAACAAAGGACAGCTTCGGCTGTCCTTTTTGGATTTAACCTCTTAACGAGGAGAGCAACACCAGAGACGAAAAAGTCTGAGGTGTTACTTTCAAACCGAATTAGCGCAAAACGGAGCGAATCAATCAGTAAAAGTAAGGGTTACCAAGCACTATCGAGCAAACGGTCAAAACTACTGAAGACTTGCTCACACTTCATCACTCGACCATGCCCCTGACCTTGTGTTGTCACTAACTCAACGTTTTTAATCTCTTCAGCCGCTTTTGCCGAGACACTGTATTTGGTGAACTTGTCTTGCTCATCATGAATAATAATGGTGTGAGACGGACGCTCAGACAAACGCTTCATCGGATCAATGGACTGTAACGGATAACCAAATTGGTCTTCAACTTCTGAAACCACAGCATTAAAAAGCTTCATCGAGTAACCGGAACGTGCAATGCTACCGAATAAGTTCTCTACGTAATTTAATACCGGAGCAATAAGCAGCAAAGGCTTGTTTTCTAACTTACTGTGCCTACACTCAAGAGCAGAAGCGGTGCCCATGCTGTGCCCAACTAGGCCAACAATATCCTCGACCGTATCCAACACATCTTCTAATCCTCTGACAAACCCCGGAATGTGCCCATACTGCCCCTCACTCCCACCATGTGCCGGATGATCGTACGCCAAAGCAGTAAACCCTTTCGACGCAATATGTTCCATCAGTGGATAAAACTGACTTGCCGTTCCAGACCAACCATGAGTTAGCACCCAAATAGGTCCAGATCCCAAAGTATAGGTTTTGATGATGCCTGCATGCCCTTTAATTTCACCTTTGATAAGCCCTTGAGGTTCAATATTTTTAGGTTGCGTACGAGCAGGTGTCAGAAGAAGCTTGCGCGCGGTCTTCTTTGCATGTGACGGGGCCAGTGTATGGTGTAACCGAGTACTAATGTTCACCAAACTGCGCTTAATACTGAAACGTTGCGATGTATTAAAGTAAATTTTTTCACTCATAATCATGTCCTTAACTATCAGCTTTGCACAAAATAGAACGGTCGTGCTTTTTACGCTGATAAGAAAGAGCGAACTCAGCCGCTCTTTGTGATTTTATGTCTACGAATCTGGGAAGCGAATAACCGATATTAGCCTTTCCAGCGAGAAAATAAGTTGTCGATCCCTTGCCAAAACAGACGCAAGCTTTCTTGCTCACCTTTAATTGAGTAAAAAACATGCGCACTCAAATAGAGACCGTACAAATCAAACGTTGCTTGGCGTGTATCTAAGTCTGCTGCAAATTCTTGCTTCTCTTTGCCTTTCGCTATTTGGATCTCCAAATAACTCAGCCAAGTGTCTATGGATTTACGCAGTCCGGCCTGAAGCGGGCAATCTTTATCTGCCGTATCATTCCAAGCGTCAAGAAACATACAACTTCCTTGGAATGCGTGATTCCAAGTCATCCAAGAGTCGAGCAACCCTCGAATTTTACGCTCGATATTGCCATCCCCGAGTTCTCGAGCAGGCTCAATAACCCGATCAGCGAACACTTTATTGGCGTGATCAAGCACCGATAGCTGTAAATTCAACTTCGAATTAAAGTGGGCAAACAGACCACTTTTCGACATACCGCATTGCTTGGCTAACTCTCCAATCGTAAGACTTTCTAATCCGTCTTCGCTGGCGATCTCAAAAGCCCGCTGCAGAATAAACTCTTTTGTCACTTTTCCTTTTTGCATAATCTTATTTTTAGCACGATCGTTCTTTTTTGCAATCTCGAGTTAACTGGTCTAACCATTATTCAGTGCTATTTTCGACTCACGAATCAGGTATTGATTGCGTTAATAGGTTAATAATTAAGAAGTTTGAAGTAAGTCTTAATTTTCGAAACAGCTTCAATGTAAGCGCAAGTCTGTTGACTTTTTCACGTATTACTTCAGTAACAACCTGCTATTTTCACCTAAGTTTTTTATTTAGGTAAACAATGTAATGGCAAAGAAACAAAAAATAGCCAGCTTAGAGTTTGCACGTATCATTGCGATGCTTGCGATTGTGGGTTTGCATTGCCAGATGGCACTGACGTACTGGCAGTGGAATGGGATACCATGGGTTGGCTATATGCTCAACCAACTGGCTCGTTTTGCTGTTCCGCTGTTCTTTCTCATCTCGGGTTATCTAATCCAGCCGAAGTTGAGTCACTCACCTATCGATACTCTTAAGAACTACGCCAAACCGTTAATGAAGGTTTGGCTCATTTGGAGCATGATCAGTTTACTGATGCCATTCCAATGGCAGACGGTCGCTGAGGCAGGGTATCTCGCCGAAAGGCAAGGTTATTGGGGGTACTTAATGTCAACCCCGATCAATTCACTCATCGAAGGCGGACTCGTTCATCTGTGGTTTATTCCGGCTCTGGTCATTGCCGTAGCGTTAATTGCCTTTCTCGTGCATATCAATATGGTGCAACTGATACTGCCAACTGCAGTATTGCTATACATATACGGGGTCTTTGCTGGCAGTTACGCGACCATTACCGACCTGCCAGCGCCTTTCTTTACTCGTAACGGGCCTTTTTTCAGCACGTTGCTAGTTGCTCTAGGTTATTCCGCACGAGAAGCGCAGTGGCGGTGGTCGCGAAACAATACGGTTCGATGCATTATTCTTGGCATGGCACTGCATTTTGGTGAAGCTTACTGGCTGATGCAACATGACATCGCTTTCAACTCGCACGACTTCCTATTCGGTACCGTTATCTGGGCTGTAGGTGTCTTTATGTGGCTTTTGGCTCACCCTCATTTTGGCGACATGCCTTGGGTCTTCAAACTATCTCCTAGCGTGTTAGGGATATATGTTAGCCATCTGCTTATCATAATTGTCATGATGAATGTCGCTGGATTTATCGGGCTGCAACACCTCGCGAAAGATGTGTTTATTTATCCTGCAACGATTGTTGCAACCATACTGCTTGTGAAAGCAATTGACACTTCACCGTTGAAAAAATGGCTCCTACGCTAAATGCATTCAGCTCTAGATATAGCTAGCTTTAACTCAAAAGGGTTAGAGCTAGCCAGTTAAAAATGAGATTTCTCTCTCACTGACCAATTTTTGACTTTCTAATCCTTCAGAATTTGCTTTCACTCACAAAAAACATTGTTCATTTCCTTTAAATTGGCTCGACTATTACAACATTGCTCATTAAACGGAGGCTGTATGTGGGCAGGTCAAGGACTCGTTCCTTTTTTAGAGATTAGTCACTGGTTAACTTACGGTTTATATGCCGCTGCGGTTTTATTCGGCGCAGCAAGCATTGCGTCACTCAGAAAATAGTGGCGCACACTATCATTTCCTAACTCCTACTGTTAATTCGAGCTCTCTCACAACTAACTCATTCATTTGTGGCTAATATTTCTCCAACCAGACAAAGGAGAAATGTCTATGCCAATCTATCCAATTGTGGCTTTCTGCTGTTTGTTGTTCTCTAGCGCCACCTTTGCTGCATCAACCAATGAACTGAATCTTGTTAATTCTGGTGTCGGTTACGCGGCTCTGATTATCTTTTCGATCGCTTACATACTGGTTATGTTGGAAGAGTATCTGAAAATGAGAAAATCCAAGCCAGTGCTGCTCGCTGCAGGATTAATTTGGATTCTGATTGGCTACACCTTTGCTCAACACAACCAGCCTGAAATCGCCAAATCCGCACTAGAACACAACTTGTTGGAATATGCCGAGTTGCTGCTGTTTTTGCTCGTGGCGATGACTTACATCAACGCAATGGAAGAACGCAAACTCTTCGATGCCTTACAGGCGTGGATGGTTGGTAAAGGTTTTGGATTCAAAAAGTTGTTCTGGCTGACGGGGTTTCTCGCTTTTGTCATTTCACCGATTGCCGATAACTTAACTACGGCCCTTTTGATGTGCGCTGTAGTGATGAAAGTCTCTGGTGATAATCCTAAGTTCGTCAATCTTGCTTGTATCAACATTGTTATCGCAGCCAACGCTGGCGGTGCATTCAGCCCATTTGGGGATATTACAACCCTGATGGTGTGGCAAGCTGGTCATGTCAGCTTTGCTGAGTTCATTCCGTTGTTTGTACCGTCATTGGTGAACTACTTGGTTCCCGCGTTTTTGATGTCACTGTTTGTTCCAAACACAAAACCGAATACGATTCACCAACACGTTGAGCTAAAACGCGGGGCAAGGCGTATTGTCGCGTTGTTCATTCTGACGATTGCCACCGCAGTCTCTTTCCACGCCTTGCTGCACTTCCCACCCGTTATGGGCATGATGATGGGCTTGGCCTACTTACAGTTTTTCGGATATTTTTTGCGTCAAACTCTTAAACACTCACTCGCAAAAAAAGCAGCTATGGCAATTGCCAATGGCGATGATCAGGCATTGAAGCGCTTAGGCTCAGTGGTTCCGTTTGATGTGTTTCATCGTGTGTCTCGAGCCGAATGGGACACCTTGTTGTTCTTCTACGGTGTTGTGATGTGTGTTGGCGGTTTAAGTTTACTTGGCTACCTCGAACTGGTTTCAAACGTCATGTACACGCAATGGAACCCAGTCTGGGCAAACGTAATGGTTGGTGTCCTATCTGCAATTGTCGATAACATTCCGGTTATGTTTGCTGTACTGACCATGGAACCAAGCATGTCGATGGGCAACTGGCTACTCGTCACATTAACCGCAGGTGTCGGGGGCAGTTTGCTTTCCATTGGCTCCGCGGCAGGCGTCGCTTTAATGGGAGCCGCGCGTGGACAATACACCTTCTTTGGCCACCTAAAGTGGGCTCCCGTCATCGCCTTGGGTTATGCCGCCAGTATTGCGGTACACTTGTGGATGAATAGCGGTTTATTTACTTAAAAGCACCGACAATCAGGTGCTTAACTTGCAACACAACCTAGCGGTCGGATGGATGGTTAACGCCATCCATCACTTCAATCGCTCCCAACTCATATGGGTTGACGCCCTCTAAGCAGCCGACATTATAGCCATACTCACTCGGGTCAGAGCGACGCTGATGGTGCGTATAAATACCGCACTCGCCACAGAAAAAGTGCTTCGCAGTGTGTGTATTAAATTGATACTGCTTCAAGACGTCTTCGCCTTGCATAATACGAATACCGTTCAAAGGTACAGATGCTACAATCGCGCCACGACGTCGACACATAGAACAGTCACACCGTCTCGGCTTCTCAATACCATTGGGTAACGCCAGTTCCAGCTCAACTTTTCCACAGTGACAACTCAGTCGATGTAATGTGCTGATTTGGGTGTTGCCAACTTTCTTAATCATAACTTTTCCTTGGTGTTTTTCTATCTGTGTACATTATGTTAAACAGGTTAATATCATCATAATCTCGTCCAAAAACTCGACATCCATCACTTTTCGCGACATTTTATTGGCCGATTTGTTAGTTGCTATTTTGGCGACTGTCTATCGCGTCCGTGAGACGTGTTATCTCCGGCGCGGTTTTTAAACCAAGGAAATTAATTTATGGACAAAGATCATAGCCTAAGAGAGAACCTCTTGGCTCTGACGCTCGGCAGTGCGTTGGTGTCACTTGGGGTGATATTTTTTAGCAAAGTAGGATTGCTCACTGGCGGTACGGCTGGTTTGGCGATCTTCCTAACCAAAGTGAGTGACTTCAGTTTTGGTCAGATATTTTTCGCTCTTAACCTCCCTTTTTATATTTTATCTGTGATGCGCATGGGTTGGCGCTTCACTATCAATACCTTTATTGCGGTTTCGATTGTCTCTTTTGCGGTCGATCATCTGCATCATGTGATTGAGATTTCACGAATCGAACCTTTCTATGCGGCACTTTTGGGTGGTGGGCTGATTGGAATCGGTATGTTGGTAATTTTCCGTCACAAAATGAGTTTGGGTGGCTTTAACATTCTAGCGTTGTACCTTCAGGAACGTTTTGGAGTTCGAGCGGGTAAAGTTCAAATGGCGTTAGATTGTGCCATCGTGGTGATGTCACTGTTCATTGTAGATGTGCACCTTATCGCTCTATCTGTTCTAGGTGCCATCGCAACGAACTTGATTTTGGCGATGAACCATAAACCAGGACGATACCAAGCAAAAGCGCAAGCAGCATAATCATCGCTGCATAGTCAACAACCCTAAAGCCCCCAGCCAGTCGCTCGGGGCTTTTTTCATTCAACGCTAAGATCACGTCAACGAGCTCGTTTTGCAGTGCTGCTGCATCTCTTCATCCAATTTAGCTTTATATTTCTGGCTAAGATGGAAGTGTACTTGCATCAACAAGTCATGTGCGTGGAACAGCTCAAACGCGTCGCTACCATTTTGCTGACAAATAGCCTCACAGCGCTCAGCATGCACTTTGGCTTCTTGCGGTTTATCCGCTTTAAGCAAGCTCATCGCTAAGCGATACTCTGCGCGCTCTTCTTGCATCCACCCCCCTGCCACTTTCCAATAGTCTAGCGCGAGTGTCGCTGCTTCTAACATCTTCGATTTTTCCATGCACGTGCGCTCAGCCAGCGCTTCGTACTGACATGCTAAGTTGTTCGCAGTGATCGCGATAGTGCGCGCTAATGGCCCTTCTGCATCGTTCGGCGTCATTCCTAACGCTGCCTTCACCAACCATTGACTCGCCAGTTCAAGCTGAACAAGTGCAGAAAGTTCATTCGAAATCAAAGCGTAAACTCGGCGTTGTTCTTGCTCTTCCAATAATTCCATATTGTCAGTGCCATCTACGAAGTAGCGCGCAACGGCAATACTGCGTTGAAATGCCAAACTCTCGGCAACCTTGCGTTCATCAAAGTGATCTAAACAAGTAAGAAACTGTTCTGGGCACTGGAGGTGCCCAATAGCGGTATGCAGCATCAATGCGAATATTCGCTCGATTTGGGTAACGTCTTCCACCTCGCTCAGAGCCGTTTCTAGCTGAGTATAAATTTGTTCGGGATTTTCCTCGTGATGCTGCCAACACTCACTCATGAAGGCATCAAAATCCGTTTTGAAAGGCATGTCCTTATTGTCCTTTTTCTATTCGTATAACGAATATGAAACTCTACACTATCGTTACCCCTGTGTAGCACGCTTAATCCCAATATGAGAATCGCCTCACTTAAAGCGGTGTACCTTGCTCCAGCGCGAGCAAACGTTGCTTGCGCTCCACTCCACCTGCATATCCAGTCAGTTTTCCGCTTTTGCCAATAACGCGATGACAAGGTACCACGATAGAAATCGGATTCTTCCCATTTGCTAACCCAACAGCACGCACAGCTTTAGGGTTACCTATCGCATTCGCAAGATCTTGATAGCTCCACGTTTCCCCATATGGAATGGTCGTTAGTGCCTGCCAAACTTGATTTTGAAAATCAGTGCCTGTCGCTGCAAGGGGCAAGTCGAATTCGTTGCGCAGACCAGCAAAGTATTCATCCAGTTGGGTGACAGCTTGGCGCAAAACCGGATGCTGCTCGTCTCGCACTCCCAGCTCACTAGGCTTAGTGGTGCATGTTTCAAACCAAATGCCAAGCAAGCCCTCAGCGTTCGATTGGATAGTCACCGTTCCTAGTGGACTCGGCATTTCGGTATAAAATGTTTTCATGATTGATTCCATAAGTGAAACGTCGCGTAGCTTCCCCAAGGGGCCGCAGTGTGCGTATTCAGTGATGGGTAACGCTGCATCGCCTTTTTCACCACTAAGTCTTTATCTAGAAAGCAATCGGGTTGAGATTGCCCTCGCAGTTGAGCATAACTGACGGTCCAAGGTCCAATGCCTTTCAAAGCTAGCCACTGCTGGGGGTCAGCTTCTGAGTTGTCCTGCATAAACTGAGCGAAGCGCACTAGCGTCTCTTTACGACTTTGCGGCATGCGCAAAAAGCTCACGTCGGCGTTTGCAATATCACTGGGAGTCGGGAAAAAACGTTTTTCTGACTCACCACTAAGTGTGGCCACCAATAAGTTAAGTTGACCAATCGCCGCTTTAACCGACACTTGCTGGCCTAAAATCGCTCTAGCCCCTGCTTCCCATGCATTCCATACACCAGGAATACGAATACCTTTACTCGACACGAGCCCAGGCGCGACATACTCCAAATGCTGCTCAACAGTACAAATGTCAGCGTCAAGATCGAACATACGACGAATGTCAGACACCAAGTTTTGCAGCTTCGTTACGTCTTCAATTTCAAACGCCAGTTCTAAGTATCCTTCACCTTTTGTCGCTTTAAACCAGGCTTTGCTGTTATCCAAAAAAACGTTGCGCTGATAACTCTCATCACTCACTAGCTCAACCCCCTCAACCGCTCGCAAACGATAGAAGTCCAACATGTGCGACCAATTCAACTCACCTCGATAAGGTAAGGCAATTCGATTGCAACCCGCACCATCAAACTCTTTACGGCGTACTTGAGAAGGCGTTAGTTTGAGAAACTTTTGAAAAGCATCGTTAAAGCGGCGCGTACTGTTAAAACCTGACGCAAACCCCACGTCGGTGACCGACATAGAGCTGGAGTGAAGCAACTGTTTGGCGAACATTAGTTGCTGATATTGCGCATACTGCTTGGGTGACATACCTAGATACTGCTCAAACAACATACGTAAGTAACGGTCAGAAATCCCAACACGCTCAGCCAACTCAGACACCGAATGGTGATGCAACTCCCCTCTATCAATTAACGAAATCGCTCGTTGAAAGGTCGTCTCGACACCTTTCCATGCCCAAGATCCAGGCGCGCTGTCAGGTCGACAGCGTAAACACGGGCGGTACCCTGCTTGAAGGGCTTGCGTCTTATCAGCGAAATACTCAACATTTTCTTCTTTAGGCAAATTTGCCGGGCAAATCGGACGACAAAAGATTCCCGTTGTTTTTACCGCCACATAAAATCGCCCATCAAAACGACTGTCTCGCGCGACTCGCGCCTTGTGACACTGCTCGAAGGTCAGTGAGGTATGGGGGTGAATAAACATAGCGCTTTCCTTGCTCATGCCTTTTGTCATTTATTGTTCATAGGCATCGTTCAATATAGTGTTATTGTAGCTTGCTTAAGCGCCCACAATTAGCCATTTTCGGAACTCAATATTGAGATTTATTGGCATTAGCGCTTTTGTACACTAAAGTTAGATCCAGAACATCACAACAACGTCGGCTAAAGGGAATTGGCATGGACTTACATACTTGCGTAATTGTATTAAGAAACCAAAAGGTTATTACCAGTAAATCCGTAGATCATTCTATTGGAATTATCGAACGAGACTCAGATAACGAGATCTCAGAAATTCAGATTAATGCGACGGATGGACGTAATATTCGAACTTATCACTACAACAATGTAGAGGAGTCATTAGAGAGCTTAATGAACCTCTGACGGTTTTCTTTAACGCACCTTTCTCCCTTGTTAAAAGCGAAAGCAATAGAGCACAGTACATGTGCTCTTTTTTTGTTTAACAGCAAAAATGTTTATCGAAAATAATGACAGACCTTGATTTAAAACAGACAGTAATCGGCAAATAAACACTCGAATATAAAAATCAAGACATTGATTTAAATAAATAAAAACCAATCATTCAATTTTTTAGAACGAGTTTATCAAAATCCTCCCGTTATTTTTATGTTCGCCTCTACCTAAACTGTTCTCAACAGCACGGGAGCACACGCTTCCCACTCATTGAAAAGAGTCAGAGGACAGAATCATGAAAGCACTATTACAGAAAATTACCACATCAAACGCAGGTTACAGCGCACTATCACTTCGCGTTCCAATCGGCATTATCTTTATGGCGCACGGCGCACAAAAACTGTTTGGCTGGTTTGGTGGCTACGGCCTAGAAGGCACAGGTCAGTGGATGGCATCTATCGGTTTAGGTCCTGGCGTACTCATGGCGTTACTTGCGGGCAGCGCAGAGTTCTTTGGCGGCTTGTTCATTTTACTTGGTCTGCTAACTCGACCAGCAGCGGTTGCTTTGGCGTTCACGATGGTGGTAGCGATATTCTCTGTCCACTTTGAAAATGGCCTGTTCATGGCAAACAACGGTTACGAGTTTGGCTTGGCATTACTGGCAGCGAGCGTTTCTCTGGCGTTCTCTGGCGCAGGTAAAGCAGCGTTAGATAACTTTTTAAACAAAAAGCTCTCTTAAGGAGGCCTTATGATTACGGTAAGACATGCAGCAGACCGAGGTCGAGCAAACTTTGGCTGGCTTGATAGCAAACATACGTTTTCTTTTGGTAGCTACTACGATCCTCAACATATGGGCTTTTCTGAGCTGAGAGTCATTAATGACGATGTAGTCGAGCCTGGCGCGGGTTTTGATACACATGGCCACCGTGATATGGAGATCATCAGCTATGTGTTGGAAGGTGTTATCGCACACAAAGACAGTGAAGGTAACGTCAAAACACTACCTGCAGGTGAATTCCAACTCATGTCGGCAGGGAAAGGGATTTACCACAGTGAGTACAATGCGTCGAACCAAGATACGCTGCGGTTTCTACAGATTTGGATTCAACCGAACACATTTGGAACCAAACCAGGTTATCAGCAAAAAGATTTTGGTCGCAATCCTGGGTTAACGACTATCGCAACTCCAACTGGAGAAAACGGCACGCTACTTATTAAGCAAGATGCGACTTTGCATCAGTTAATTCTTGAGCCAAGTAGCGAACTAAACTTTGAGATTGAGTCGGGCCGAAATCTATTCATCCATCAAGTGACAGGCAGCCTTAGTGTCGACAATACCACTTTGACGGCTGGCGACGGCGCGAAGATTGAACACCAAAGTAAGGTTGTTTTGCGCAATACATCAAACGAAAGCACAACAGCCCTGTTGTTTGACTTACCATAACTATCGATTCATCGAGATAAAAACAAAGCCGCCTTGATTTCTCAAGGCGGCTTTTTCGTTTTTCTGACTTTTCATTCAACGCTATTCGTCGGAAGTGCCAGAACCAATTTGCTGAAAACTGTAAGCGGTCAGTGGATCGATCTCTTTGACAATTTCTTCCACTTGCTTAATCGCGTCTACAGACGAGCTAGCTTTACGATAGCTCAAATAGATAGGGCGACACCAATCTTCTACTCCAGACACCTTGTGAAGCTGCCCATTAGCGATAAATGGCTCCACGAGAGAGATTGGTAAGTACGCGGCTCCACCCTTCTCTAAAATAAAGTCCAATGCGATACGCGCTGTTGAAGTGCGTAAATATGGAGCCGGAATCTTAGGGTGACGTTCAGAATGCTCTGAGGAGAAACGCGTCCCCCAGTCAACGTACACATATTTGTTTTCGAAAACGGTGTCTAAAGAATCTTTCTCAGTTGATACCAGAACGAGAACAACATCTGCCACTTTTTTACAGTTAAGCTCATCAGCTTTGATCTGATCGAACGCAAATGCCATATCTAACGTGCGCTCTAGCAAGCTACGACTGAGCATCTCACGTCCCATCACTTCTGCCATGAAGCCATAACCACCAAACGAATCTGTGACGACACTTAAACAATTCTGTAAATAAGCGTCCCAAATGTTTGGCGTGCCACCTAACGTTAGTTGCAGCGCTTTGCCATCTTCAAGCGATAATTCTAGCTTCGCTTGTTGCAATGTAGTGACCATTACCTCGGCATAGCTGATTAAGCGCTCACCTGCAGAGGTCAACTTTATGTTATTTCGATCACGAATAAACAATTGCGTATCGAAGTAACTTTCCAATTGTTTGATACGTGCGCTCACAGCGGCTTGGGTAATATAAAGGTTCTCAGCAGCACGTCCGAAGTGACGAACTCTTGCCAGCTCTAAAAATGTTCGAAAGACTTTTACATCCATAAACCATCTCCTGGTTAATATAAAACCAGATTAACAACTAATTAAAATCATGACGACAAAAAAGTTTTGTTTTTCTTTTGTTAGATTTAAGCCTAATTTTCGCCGTAAGTTCACTACATTCATCAATAACGGTTACAGAGGCTGTTGACATGTCTGACACTGAATTCCGTCATGGCAAAAAACGTTTTTACGATAACGTAAAATTCCCACGCGGCTTTGCAAAGTCTGGCGATTTTACTCTTTCAGAAGAGGAAATCCTAACAATTTATGGGGATACAATGCTTGGCTTAGAGTCAGGCGAATTAACACCTGAAAACAGCGAAGAGAAACACTTCATCAAGGTGTTAGAAAACCCGGGCAAAGCAAAAACAAAACTTGAGCGTACGTGGCTAAAGTACACCCAACTTGCTCGTGGTCGCAAGCGCTTCCATACGCTAAATGGTCGTAACAAGCCTGACGCCACAGAAGAATACATTGAAGAGAGTTTGGTTGAAGACGATTAATAACCAATAACCTAGTTCTCGCCTTTTTCTAGCAGTAGGCGAAAGCTCGTTTGACTTTACTGAGCGAGCAAGACAAGCTCATTTCTTCTCCTAAAGCCCAAGGGGGCATTCTCCCAAGGGCTTTTTTAATATTTGGGTGATGACCGTTTACTTGGCGAGCGTCGCAATCTTTTTCAGAAAGCTCTCTTTCAAATGCTCTTGGTCATATTCCAAGTGATAGGTGTTGTGGAAGCCAATTTTTAGCTCAACACCATTCCCTCTCAAGAAAACGTTGTACCCATCGTAGTCAGAAAACGCTTCTACACCTTCATACATTTTACCAAATTCGGTTGGCGTACCGTTGTTCATCACACATTCGTAAGCCTGTAGTACTTTGCTCGGCTCTAACTCATTTTTCATACCGAATTCCTCACTGGTTTACACATTTCAATTATGGTTAAAGAATGAGCGCCATGCCATATCTAACCCATAATATTTGAAGTTCGTGTGCGATTTCGCACTCTGTAGGTTGTTAAAAAACAAGGTTAAGTGCGAAGGCAGAACTTAATTTAGATCATAAATTTTATCTATTGATTCGTCAGTTTCATAATGCAATTTCTTTGTAAAAAATCGTCTTATAAAAGCATTTAGATATAAAAATCGTCGACAAAACCAACATTGGTTAAAGAAAAAGCAAAATTTTGACCTAAAACAATAGCAGTTCGCCATTACTTATTTTATAATGCGAATTAATGTTTCAGTACATCGTCAATTCCAATAACTAGGGGCACAAAATGAGACTTATCCCGTTAACTCGAGCAGCACAAGTAGGTAAGTGGGCAGCTGCGCATATCGCTAAGCGTATCAACGA
>NZ_JAWPOL010000338.1:0-1104 GCF_033391095.1 Vibrio sp. Vb0667
AAGCCATCGACAACAAAAGGTGTCGCAACAATGATCATTTGGTTACTCAGATCATTTCCAAGCGCGACAAACTGGCTAAACAAAGCAATAAAGAACAGTGCGATTTTAGGACTTAGAATAGAGATAAGGAAACCTTCTCTAGCAGATTGAAGTACGGTCGTTTCCTCACCAGATTCCAACTTGGCGGCCACTCCACCTTTGGATCGCAGCGCGTTAAAACCTAAGTAAGCCAAATAAGCTGCGCCCGCTAAACTGATGGTTTTGAACAGCATTGGGCTCTGCTGCAGCACAACCGCAAGACCGATCAACGTGATAAACGCATAAATCCCGATCCCAAAAGCATGCGCCCATGCCGTTGCCAAACCATTCATTCGTCCACCAGCCAAAGCATGTTTAGCAACGATCGCTAAGCTAGGCCCTGGCGACATAGCCCCTAATAAACAGACTGTAAAAAGTGATAACCAAACTGTTAGTGTCATAAAAATCTCCCCTCTTTGACGTTAATTTATCAATAGAGGTGATATAAACTGAAATCAAAGTTAATCATGAAAGTCATGATTGAAACTCATAGTCTAGTGAATAGAGTATTCTGATTGCTGCATAACGCTTTGCATCGTTTCCCGTATCCAACGATGCGCAGGATCGTTATCGTACTTTGGATGCCACATCAGCCAGTATTGATGGATTTGAGTATCAAATGGCAGAGGTTTATGTGCCAAACTCCAATGCTTAGCGAGGTTCACCGCGATATGCTCAGGGACGACCATCAAATGTTCACTTGAGACTAGACGATTAACCGCCGCCGAGAAAAATGGGACTTTAAATGTGATATGTCGCGCCAACCCCATCTCTTTTAAAACCGTGTCGGTGCTTGAGTCTTTATCGCCGCCACCCGTGACTTTTATGTGCGAATAGCTGAGTAAAGCATCCACCGTTAGCTCTTTACAACTCGCTAGCGGGTGTGACGCTTTCATCAAACACACCGAGGTATCAGAACCAATGTTCACGCTTGAAACGCCTTCTGGTTTTGAAGGGTACATGGACGATGCGATGTGGATACCCAGTTCATGCAACTTATCGATAAAATCTGGTTGCCATAAGCGA
>NZ_JAWPOL010000339.1:0-1103 GCF_033391095.1 Vibrio sp. Vb0667
CAAACCAAGGTCTCTTTTCATATGCTCGCTTAGCTCTTCGGATGCCCGTACGTTTTGCTTTCTTGAGTACCGATGCCTTAACTCACCACCAAACAACACGCGAAATACTCTAGTATAAAAATTTATGGTTTGTACAACTAACTTAGAAAAACTTATTTCTGGCAAGGATAATTGTTTCGTATTTTGTTTTATTACTTTCATATTCATAAACCTCAACATAATTTGTACTTAAATGTGATAATGCAACATCGATTACTAAAAAAATTTTATTTATATTTTTTGGTACAGTAATTTCATTATGGATAACGCAAGCCGCTTCAATTAACATGCTACCTTTACTTTTATTCAAAGATGTTATTTTTGATATAATGCCAACCTTACAGTTCCTATCGTTGACTAAAGATTTAATATCGTCACTGCCTGAAACGTTAATAATCCCATTTTTTATATTATTAACAATCTGCTCCAAGTGGTATTCAGAAACCACTTCTTCGTAACTTTTAAATATCATTTTCCCCCTCCGTTGATGCAAGTTATACTGTTCAGCCTCCAAAAAGACAACGTGACTCAGAGTTGCAGATAGGTAACAATCATGGAATGGCTCAATAGCGAACTCATCAACTTCGCGGCAATATGCAAACACCTCTCTTTAACTGAAGCAGCTAAGGAACTTGGAAAATCAAAGGCTCAAGTCAGTCGTCAACTCGCGATGCTTGAAACTGCTTTAGGCGTAACATTGGTGCATAGAACGACTCGAAAGCTCGTCTTAACTGACCATGGGAAAAGTATTAGTCCTCTGGCTCTTGAAACATTAAGTAAGCTACAAGAACTAAACTATAGAGCCAGATCACTGAGTGACTGTATTAGCGGTAAATTCAAGATAACAATGCCAAACTCTATAGCTTCATCAATTTTCGGCAGTATTTTGAGAAAATTACAAGAGAGATACCCTGCGGTAATTTTTGAAATTTCGTCTAGTAATAAGGTCGAGAATTTATTAGAAAGCAATGTTGATATTGCAATAAGACTAAATGATGTTGTTGATGATAATTTAATTGCGCATAAAGTTGGGAATTATAATGATGTTCTAATTTCTAATGACA
>NZ_JAWPOL010000340.1:0-1102 GCF_033391095.1 Vibrio sp. Vb0667
GACAAACTGATTGGTTTCTGCTCAGAACAAGGCGTGATTGACGACAATGGCAATGCCGTTGCAGAGTTGCTGCCTATCGAAGCAGAGCACGTCATCAAAACGCTTTCAGAAAACCACGCTTCAGATTCCGATTACAACACGGGCACTTTGCGTTTCCTCAAAGGTTCCATCGCCGCTTGTCGCGCTGGCGTCCCACGTAGCCATCTCATCAGCTACAAAGTAGATGGGGCTTTGATTCAGGAGTTGTTCTCGTTTGACGGTAGCGGGACTCAAGTCGTCATGGCGAGCGCAGAGCAAGTTCGTCAAGCTGGTATTGATGACATCGGCGGCATGCTGGAATAGATTCATCCATTAGAAGAACAAGGCATTTTGGACAGGCGTTCGAGAGAACAGCTAGAGCAAGAGATTGGTAAATTCACCATCATTGAAAAAGATGGCTTAATCATCGGATGCGCGGCTTTATACCCATATTCTGAAGAACGAAAAGCTGAAATGGCCTGTGTTGCTATTCACCCAGACTATCGGGATGGCAACCGAGGTTTGTTGCTGTTGAACTACATGAAGCATCGTTCAAAATCAGAAAACATCAACCAGATTTTTGTCCTTACCACCCACAGTCTACATTGGTTTAGAGAGCAAGGATTCTACGAAGTTGGAGTCGATTACTTGCCAGGAGCCAAGCAAGGGCTGTACAACTTTCAGCGTAAGTCCAAAATCTTAGCGTTAGACTTATAAACAAACTCAACATCATTAACAGATGCGTTCTGAATCCTCAATCCGAGGTTTGGAACGCCATGCTCCGACTCTCTCAACAATAAAGCCATGAATCATAAGTAGTAATACCATTAATTTAGATATGCAAAGCATTACATTGATTTTAGTTCCATTTTTACCTTTTCAATATACACACTGTTGGCTATACTCTGCGCGCTAGTGATTGGTTTTTAACCAATACAAATGGATCTAGGTGATGATACGTAGCCTTCACCCTAAAATGCTGGGCAGTCGATAACTAGTTAACCCGCATTGCACACCAAGGACAGTTGTTAATCTGACTTTAAATAAGCCGAGACGAGCACTGTTATGAGAACAATCATTTGTA
>NZ_JAWPOL010000341.1:0-1101 GCF_033391095.1 Vibrio sp. Vb0667
TTTTTCCATATCAAAAGGAATGTTGAGCTGGAACTCGGAATACACCGGGCCACTGACTTGCAAGGCCGTCAAAGCGGCACCAACCGAGTCAACCAGCGGCGTAGCCATCATGTAGTCGCGAACTTCATTACCCGGAGCTGTGGCTTTAGCTTCAATTTCGATATGGCCATCTTCAGCCAACTCCGGAATGCGCCCCGTGATGCGTTTAGCGTGAACGCCATTTAACGTCGCCGATTTGGAATCCAGATACATGGCGTCGTTTTCAAACAATAGATCAAGCTGCAAGTCGGTAATGGTTGGCCACGCAGTATCAAAACTGAATTTCGCGTCTTTTAAGCCAACCCACGCCTGGAACATGCCGTTGTGCTCTTTGTAAGGAAAATCTCCTAACTCGCCATACCATAGCAATTTGGCCGTGTTTACTTTACCGCCTTGAATGGCGGTCGATAGGTAATCCGTTAGATCTTGGCCTAATGCCAAAGTTGGCAAGTAACGCCAAGTTTCACCAGCGTTGTAGAGATCCGCCTCAGCATAAAACGATAGGAATGGGCTTTGCTCTTTAGGGAAATCGAGTCGAAATGCGCCCAACACTTGAAGGTCCGGAGTCGCAGCCGTGACTTTATCCGACCACAAACGCCAACCTGTCTCATCTTGCTGCCAGATGATGTCGACTTCGCCTTGCTTGATGTTCAATGGGGCTTGGAATACATCCCCGTACGGGAAAACATCATCAATGACCGTGACTTTCGCTTTCGCTTGCTTCAAGTCACCCGCAACGCTGCCTTGCACATGTTGAAAGCCCGGCAACAGTTCCCACTGAGTCATAGCTAACTCATCGAGGTCCGCCGAATAACGCAGCGTATCTAAGCCACCATTCATGGCTAAACGAATGTCTTCAACACGACCTTTCGGTGCTAATTTATTGAGTAAGTCACTGGTTGATTCCGATTCCGGCGCGAGCTTAACGAGTGGAATCAGCGCCTCAATGTCGAGCTGAGAAAGATTGAGCTTCCAGCCATCTGGTTGCCAATCAAAAGCCGCATCAAGTTCAGGCCAGGATTTGTCATCGGTGCGAATTTGAAGTGAGTGACCATTTACTTT
>NZ_JAWPOL010000342.1:0-1096 GCF_033391095.1 Vibrio sp. Vb0667
AGCAGCAAACGTGGAGAAGCAAAAGTGAAAGTTCTTGTCACAGGCGGTATGGGATATATCGGTAGTCACACTTGCGTTCAGATGATTGAAGCGGGAATAGAACCTATCATCGTCGACAACTTGTGTAACGCCAAACTGGAAGTGTTAAACCGTATTGAAGCGCTGACTGGCAAACAGCCTGCGTTCCACCAAGGTGACATCCGTGACGAAGCCTTTTTGGATACGGTATTCGCGCAGCACGACATCCAAGCCGTGATCCACTTTGCTGGCCTCAAAGCGGTTGGCGAATCGGTGGCAAAACCACTTGAGTACTACGACAACAACGTCAATGGCTCATTGGTGTTAGCGCGCAGCATGCGTAAAGCGGGCGTGAAAAGCATCGTATTCAGTTCATCGGCAACGGTTTACGGTGACCCTGAAATAGTGCCGATTACGGAAGACTCACCAACAGGCGCAACCACCAACCCATACGGACGCAGCAAATATATGGTGGAGCAGTGCTTAAGCGATCTGTTCCATGCTGAAAACGACTGGAGCATCACCTTACTGCGTTACTTCAACCCAGTTGGCGCGCACCCATCGGGCTGCATGGGGGAAGACCCACAAGGCATTCCCAATAACCTGATGCCATTTATCGCCCAAGTCGCTGTTGGTCGCCGAGAAAAACTCGCGGTATTCGGTAGCGACTACCCAACACCTGATGGCACTGGCGTGCGCGATTACATCCATGTGATGGATCTGGCCGACGGCCACATCGCCGCATTGAAATCGGTGGGTGAGAAATCGGGTTTGCACATTTACAACTTAGGTACAGGTAAAGGCTCGAGCGTACTTGAGATGGTGGATGCGTTCGCGACCGCTAGCGGTAAACCAGTGCCTTACGAGTTATGCCCGCGTCGTCCTGGGGATATTGCTGAATGTTGGGCAAGCACGGAAAAAGCTGAGCGTGAACTAGGCTGGAAAGCAATACGCACGGTGGCTGAAATGACTGTCGATACGTGGCACTGGCAGTCAAAAAATCCCAATGGCTATTCCCCTGCGTAGTTTACGTCGCCGCGTTGCTATCTGCGCTTCTCACGGTTTGGGAAGCTGAGTG
>NZ_JAWPOL010000343.1:0-1095 GCF_033391095.1 Vibrio sp. Vb0667
TCGCGATAAGCGCTGCGACCAAAATGATTGGCGCGAGGAGGTAGGCCATCTCTTTGGCGATAGCGATGGCAACATCGATCAATGCGTCTTGAAAGCCTTGATATGCGAGTTCGCTTGGCAGCAAAAGTAGGGCAGAGATGTGCGACATGTAGTAATCGGCAAAGGCGAACAGCACGGCGATGAGTGCCAGAATTAACGCCGAAGAGACGATCTCCTGGCTCTTTGCGACTTGTCCTTTTTTGCGGGCGTCGCGGAGCTTTTTGGCGGTGGGTTGTTCTGTTTTTTCACCACTCATAGAACATCCTAACCTTTATTTCCAAATCGTGTTGAGCTGATCGCCAAAGCGAGTGATGCCATAAAATAGTGCTTCAAAGTGATCCATCATTAATCCGAGATAGACGATCAATAACACACTCGCGATGGCACTTTTGATGGGCATCGCCAAGAAGAAAACGTTGAGTTGCGGCGCAAAGCGGCTGATCAGCGCAAGGCCAAATTCGGCTAAGAACATCGCGAGCACAAGTGGCGCCGACATTAAGACACCAAGCCACATTAACTGTTGAAACTGATCATAGAAAAAGCTTACCCACGCGTCCGTGACCATCGGAAAAAAGCCGAGTATTGGCCAAGTGGTGTAGCTTTTAAACAGAGCGTAGATAAATGCAACAAAGCCACCGCCCGAGAAGAACAAGGTGATCAATGTTTGGGTGAGTAACACCGCCGTTGGGGTGGATTGAGAACCCAGCGTTGGGTTGAACATGCTCGCCATCGCCGCACCGCGTTGGTTATCCACCAAAAAGCCAGTGGCTTCAATCGCCCAAAAAGGAATGGCTGCGACAAAGCCAATCAGCATACCCAGCAAGACTTCTTTGCCTAGAATCACAATCAACCAAAGGCCGTCAGTTTCGGCGGGCAATGCTTGCTCGTTTACGACGGGAAAAATAAACAACGCAAGTGAGCAAAGTACGCCGTTACGGATCATTGCGCCGCCAAGCATCTGTTTGCTCAAAATAGGCAGAAAGATAAAGCATGCCATGAGCCTAGGCAGCGTTAAGCTATAAAGAAACAAAGCTTGGTGTAAATCGTCGTAACTCA
>NZ_JAWPOL010000344.1:0-1094 GCF_033391095.1 Vibrio sp. Vb0667
AAGCTCTGTATTGGGCAACGATGCCAACCCTGTCTTTTCTGAAATCAGCACTCAAGCCGGTGTGACTCCGAAGTGGAACTTTTACAAGTTTCTCATCAGTAAAGAAGGCAAAGTCATCGCCACATTTCCAAGCTCAACCTCTCCGACGAGTACTACGCTTACTAATATGATTGAGCAACAACTGTAGGAGTGCAGTTATGGTCACGACACGTTTAACCATGTTACGCCTTGGGTACTTGGGCTTAGTGCCTTTTCTGTTCAGCTTGCTGCTTATCGTGTCTGACACCACCTTATTTAACCTAAGCGGCCAACAATTTTTTATTGCCTACAGCGCCGTTATCTTGAGCTTTCTATCGGGAGTGCTCTGGGGAAATGGTATCGACCATTACTACCACCGCTTGAGCCGTAATATCCTAGTTCTCAGTAATTTGTTTGTTTTGCTTGCGTGGGGTGCCTTGTTACAAGGGAATACACATTACATCGCGGCAATATTGTTGCTCGCAACCGGATACGCTGCCGTTTGGTATGCAGAAAAGCTGATACGGAATGTCGAACTGGAAGTTGATCCCAAAGGCTATCAAGGCATGAGGAATAAGCTCACCTGCGGCGTCATTTTGATGCATGGATTGGTTTTGATTGCATAATCTGGTCTGTCCAGTACTCAGATCACAAAACCAATCAACCCATATAAAACATTGTTCATTTCGTGAATACACATACATTTTGAACACCGTTTTGTTTTAAAGTAGCGCAAACCTACATATATATGTCCGTAAACATTCACAAAGGATATGAATATGTTTTTCCGCAAACTACTATTTAGCACTGCAATTATCAATGCGACTTCTGGCTGCGTTTCTTACCAAGCGCAACAAGCTGCCACTCAAACAGTAAACAACACGGGCATTGTTCTCACCAATGTGGTGAAAAACACCATCGCACAACCGTGCAATGTCGCTATCACCGTTGCTAGCTTGTTTTATCCGCACGCGATATTCATGACTAGCGTACCAACTCAAGCTTGTACAACCGTACTGAGATAACGAGTTCAAAAAAAATGGCGACCACTTGGCCGCCATTTTTCATTTCTTTTA
>NZ_JAWPOL010000345.1:0-1092 GCF_033391095.1 Vibrio sp. Vb0667
CTGTTGAAACCGTGGATGTACAATAGAAGTGAAGGTTTACTCATAGAAGTCTCGCATGAAAAAGCGAGCCCGAACTTAGAGCTCGGGCATCATTAATATCCGTTGGAAGAGAAATCTGGCTGGAATTGGCCTTCTGGTAAACGGTCGACATGGGTTGTGATGTCGCCGTTGGTGTGCAGTTCTAGCTCACGCCAACCTGGGGATGTGGTATCAAGCGCGAAATCATCGGAATTCGGCTTAAACTGGACACACGTTGATGGTGTTGCCATCACTCGAATACCTTTGTGTATTACGTTCATGTCTTGATGAACATGCCCACACAAAATGCCTTTTACATTGTCGAATCGATCCACAACTTGCCAAAACGCTTCTGCGTCTTTCAACGTATGCTGATCAAGCCAAGCGCTCCCCACCAGCAAAGGATGGTGATGCAATAAAACCAGTGTATGACGCTCAGGAAATTCCGTTAATTTCTCTTCCAAAAGAGTCAACTGCTGATCGCTTAAACGCCCATGAGGCACGCCTACTACTTGAGAATCAAGCAAAATCAATTGCCACTTTTCACCCAGCAACACATGTTCTGCCGCTTGAATTTGTGGTGAAGGTAACACACTTCCCATATTGGGTTTGTAATCGTGATTTCCCGGCAGCCAATAACAATCCTTTTGCAGCGGCGCAATGCCATCAGCAAATCGTTGATAAGACTCGGCGCTATGATCCTGTGAAATATCGCCAGTCGCTAAAATGTAATCAAACCCCACTTTGCGGCGCAAAACTTCGTTAACCACAGCAGAAAAGCTGTCGGCTGTTTTTACGCTCAGCAAACTTCCCTCGTCTGCAGCGAACAGATGAGTATCCGTGATTTGTAAAAGTTTGATGCTGTCATTCGATGATTGCAAAATGAAAACCTGATTCGTTCACTCTATAGTTTCTTGTTATTTTCCTTGAATGACGTGACGATCAATTGAAGGCAAGCGGCGTTCTACTAATGCCACTTCGTAAACAAAACGTCAGCCATTCACCAAGGAACGTATTAAGTTGATGCTTTTCATCTCTCTGCATCAACTGGTCATTGGGATAATCATACTTAGC
>NZ_JAWPOL010000346.1:0-1092 GCF_033391095.1 Vibrio sp. Vb0667
CTTGTTTCGAAGATCTAGATTGCCATAGTTGTCGATGTGGCCAAATTTGGAATAGTAATCGAGCTCGTAAGCACTAGGAGACGAGCTAAATGTAATTAACGCGAGGGCGAAAGGGATGAAACGCATAACGATTACTTTCCAATAAAAACGACAAAAGCATAACCTAAAGAGTCAGTGACGGCTATATCGGCCTGAGCTTAACTCGCCGTTGTTCGTAACGACGTGGAGGAATATCTGAGAATTAGAAGTAAGAACAAATTGCTAGAATATGAGATTCTGCCAAGAACCTGAAATACTTCCTTGCTAGTATTGTTCGGGCATAAGGGGATATTCATGAAGTTTAAAAGAGTTTCTATTTTTACTCTGAGCGCCATGGTCGCGCTATTGTCTGGTTCAGTTTTTGCCAAATCTTACAGTACGCCGGAGTCAAAGGCTTTGGTGGTTGCTGATGGTAAAATAGGCCAGCGAATTTGTTACTACGAAGATAAAGCCTATACCGCTGGTGCGGTAATCAAAGTCGATGATGTGCTTTTGGTGTGCTCTGATGAAAACGACTACGAAACCAATGGGTCGTTAAAGTGGGTCGTGTTGAAGCAAAAGAAGTGATTTAGATAAGAATAAAGCGAGCTCGTTGCTCGCTTTAAATTGAATTAACGCGCTAGAGAGCGAGTTTTCAGTTCAAAAATAAGCTTTTCTGCACTTACTTCAAACTTGAATCGAGCGGTTAGCTCTTTAGATTCTTCTGTCAGCTCTGACACATTGTATTCAACGCCAGCGCAGACTGATTTAGCTAGTTCGATGTATTTCGCTAACTCAGACTCTAATGCATCTTTAGTCTCTGCGAAAATCGTTACGTCAGCAACCTCGTCGCCTTCTTTGATGATGAAACCAATCTCACCAGCACAGCCACAAGCTTCACATACTTGGCTTTCTTCTAATTCGACACTCATAACGAATCCTCTTGTAAAAACTAAGGGTATTCTAGCAGGTATTTGATCTGTATCTACAAAAATGAGCAGTTTCGTATAAAAATACAACAGTATGTTGTTTTGTTAATTGCCGGTTAACGATTGGGGGAGTAAGTCAACAATA
>NZ_JAWPOL010000347.1:0-1088 GCF_033391095.1 Vibrio sp. Vb0667
GTCCGCACGTCGACCCTCTGGTTTGGAATGCGATGTACGCGTCCAATGCACTGTTAATTCCTTGTGCGGCAAAACGTCTAGACTGGGCATCTACGGTTAACTTCTTCCAGCATTTGCCTACGGTTTATGAGATGTTCCCAGAAGATTGGAAAGGCTTAGAGATTGTTCGTCTAATGCCAACCATGTTCGAAGACGACAACAAGAAGCAAGTCTCGGTATTGACGGAAATGAACTATCTGCTTGGTGACCAAGTGATGATGGCAACCATTCCACGTAGCCGTGCATTTGAAACGTGTGCAGACACCTACAGCACTGTGTTTGATTTAACCGTAAGTGATTTCGAAGGCGGCAAGAAGACACTTGCAACTGCTCAAGATGCGGTTCACAAAAGCGCATTGGAATTGGAGCGCGTATTGCACTCTAACTGGCCGTCATTAAATCAGGGGTAAACAGTAAATGGCTTTGAAAACGTCTGAATTAAACGCGAAATTATTTGGTAAGACGAATAAACGTCGAGTTGCGACTCCACAAGAAGCGCAAACGGCAGCAAAAGAAAAAGCGCAAACCATCGAGTTGGCAGTGGCGGGTGAGGGCACGGTTCAGTTTGAATTGGTTCGTATTCCCGCAGATAAAGTGGCAAGCGAGACGCGTGTATTCGCGGACAACGCCCGTGAACAATCATTCTTGAATGAGCATGCTTTATCTGATGTTTTGGTGACACTGAAAGAGCGTGGTCAACAGTACCCAGCTGTTGGTCGTCGCACTGACGATGGCAAAATTGAAGTGCTAGACGGTAGCCGCCGTCGTATGTCTTGTATCTTGGCGGGTAAGGATTTCTTGGTTTACGTTGGTGATGGTATCAACACTGAACACGCGAAATTCCTATCTGACGTCGCGAATGCTCACAAACCGCTGTCGCTTTACGAAAAAGGCAAAGAGATGCAGGCTAAGCTGGAAAGTGGTGAAGCCGAAGACCAAAAAGCGCTAGCGAAAATGTTCCAATGCAGTGAAGCACTGGTAAGTGGTGCGCTTAAAGCCGCGGCATTGCCGCTAGAATTGCTACAAGCGTATCCAAATGTTGGCGATTT
>NZ_JAWPOL010000034.1:0-38667 GCF_033391095.1 Vibrio sp. Vb0667
GTACAGGGCGTAAAAAAGTTGCGACAGGATACCATAATCCAGCAACCAAAAAAAAATACTAAGCAAAAAGAAATCAAGCGCTCCAACCGTGAAGCGAGTGACTCTGAATTTTACTTTTCAGACGAGTTTGTCCCTCTATTAAACGATGAAGGTCCAACTCGTTATGCACGTGACGACGTCTCCACTTATGAAGTCAAACGTCTACGTCGTGGCGTGTATGTACCGGACGTGTTCCTCGATATGCACGGCATGACACAGCAAGAAGCAAAACGCGAGCTTGGTGCGATGATAGCCTATTGCATCAAAAACGAGATTCATTGTGCGTGTGTGCAACATGGTATTGGGAAACACATCCTGAAACAGAAAGCCCCACTTTGGTTAGCACAGCATCCTGACGTTATGGCTTTTCACCAAGCGCCACTAGAATTTGGTGGTGATGGTGCGTTGTTAGTGTTGCTTTCTATTCCTGAAAAGTAACAGGCTTGCTGTATACACGACGAAACGAAAAGGCAGGGATCTCCTGCCTTTCTTATTCTGTCTCTAATTTGCAAACGCTTATTTTGGTTTAGACACTTATGGCGTAATATGCCAAAGCACTTCACCATTTTGTGTTTGTAAATCATATTCAATGCACACTAGCCCTGATGTAGGAAACATCGGTGGTGTCATGTCTTTTACAAACTCTGAAGTCAGATAACCGACCAAAGGCAAATGCGATACGAACAAAAGCGAGTCCAATTGTTCGACTTCGATTAATGCACTTGCGAAATCGAAGACATGCTCGGACTGGCCATAAGGTGTAATATCTTCACAAGTTTCAATGCTTTTTGCAGAGAAATACGCACTGATCTCTTGCCAAGTTTGTTGAGCTCTAATGTACGGACTCACCAACACTTTATCGAATTGCGCAAAACCCTGTTCTTTACAGGCTCTCGCAACCGCTTCTGATTCGACTCTGCCTCTTGGGGTCAATTGTCGTGCTGCGTCTGAATCTGCAAAATGCTCGGCTTCACCGTGACGCATGATGAATATTTTCATGTTATTTCCTAGGGATAGCTAACGCTACCAAAAGGTTGACTGCTATCTTTATTAGATAGACGGGGCTAACTTTAACAATGACGAAACAAAAATACTGATATAATTATCTGTTCATTATACCAATTCGCTTGTTAAAGATAGCGACTTTCTTAACAATCTATTAAAAGAATGTACTCAGTTCATCACACTATTTAACTGTGCAATGAGTTCAGAGCATTCACTCAAACAGTTCTTCCCCATACGCAAACGCGATGGGCCTGTGCAGAAGTCTACGAATAACAAAAATACGGCAAGCAGTATTTGTCGAAACGCAAACTTTGCGCCCCCCGCGAGGGGAGCCTAAATTACTGTAATGCGAAATCTGGAGACGCATCGTGCATCTAAGTCCTAACGATTCAAATCAATACCGCTACATTACCTTGAGCAATGAACTGCGTGTACTGCTGATTCATTCCGATACAGCTCAACAGTCGGCAGCTGCTCTGGCAGTGAACGTTGGACACTTCGACGACCCAAACGATCGCCAAGGTCTGGCACACTATTTAGAACACATGCTTTTTTTGGGTACGGAAAAATACCCTAAAGTGGGCGAGTTTCAAAGCTATATTAGCCAACACGGTGGAACAAACAACGCTTGGACTGGTACAGAGCACACTTGTTTCTTTTTCAATATTGCTCCAAATGCCTTTGAAAGTGCCTTAGATCGATTTAGCCAATTTTTTACCGCACCTTTGTTTAACGAAGAAGCATTAGACAAAGAACGCCAGGCTGTCGACTCCGAATACAAGCTCAAACTCAATGATGATTCTCGTCGCCTGTATCAAGTTAACAAAGAAGTCATCAATCCAGAGCACCCGTTTTCAAAATTCTCTGTCGGAAACTTAGATACTCTTGGCGACCGAGATGGTAAATCCATCCGCGACGAAATTGTGGAGTTTCACCACTCTCAGTATTCCGCCGATTTGATGACACTGACTCTATTTGGGCCACAGTCGCTCGATGAACAGCAAGCTTGGGTAGAAACCATGTTTGCCGACATCCCAAATCACCACCTTCGTGGAAAATCGATTGATGTACCGATAGGCACTGAGGAAAGCACGGGCATTTTGGTTCAAGTCGAGCCGCTCAAAGAGTTCCGTAAACTGATTCTCACATTCCCCATGCCGGGAATGGATGCGCATTATAGCGTGAAGCCACTCTCCTACTTTGCTCACCTGTTGGGTTATGAAGGAGAAGGCAGTTTGATGCTTCAACTCAAAGAAAAAGGCTGGATTACCTCTCTCTCAGCGGGCGGCGGCGCGAGTGGCAGTAACTACCGAGACTTTACCGTAAGCTGCACCCTGACGCCAAACGGCTTAGATCATGTTGATGATATCGTTCAAGCTGTTTTTCAATACCTCTCGATGATCAAACAAGACGGGTTAGATGAATGGCGCTATCTCGAAAAACAAGCGGTATTAGAATCGGCTTTCCGCTTCCAAGAGCCATCGCGCCCAATGGATCTCGTCAGCCATCTGGTGATCAACATGCAGCACTATCAACCGGAAGACACGGTTTATGGTGACTACAAAATGGCGGGCTACGATGAGGAGTTACAGCGTTCATTGCTGCGATACTTAACCATCGATAATGTACGCGTCACTTTGATTGCTAAAGGCCTGGAATACAACCGTACTGCCGAATGGTACTTTACCCCGTACTCCGTCACACCTTTTAGTGAGGACCAACGTCGTTTCTATCAACAAATCGACCCAAGCTGGCAATTCGTCTTACCGGAAAAGAACCCTTATATTTGCTACGATCTCGACCCCATGCCACTCGAAAATGGTGATTCACTGCCAGAGTTGATTGAGGATCTCGAAGGGTTTCGGCTGTGGCATTTGCAAGATGACGAATTTCGCGTGCCCAAAGGTGTCGTTTATGTCGCTATCGACAGCTCTCATGCCGTTGCATCACCAAAGAACATCGTCAAAACGCGCTTATGTGTAGAGATGTTCCTCGATTCGCTAGCAAAAGAAACCTATCAAGCAGAAATCGCAGGGATGGGTTACAACATGTATGCTCACCAAGGTGGCGTGACCTTAACCCTCTCAGGGTTCAGTCAAAAGCTGCCTCAGTTGCTAGAAATGATTCTGCACCGTTTTGCTTCTCGAGATTTCAGCCCTGCTCGCTTTGAAACCATCAAACAACAATTGTTACGAAACTGGAGAAATGCTTCACAAGATCGCCCTATTTCGCAGCTGTTTAACGCACTTACTGGGTTACTTCAACCCAATAACCCGCCTTTCGCAACCTTAGTCGAAGCGCTAGAAGAAATCGAAGTCGATGAACTCTCGGTATTCGTAGAATCCATTCTTGCAGAACTGCACGTTGAAATGTTTGTTTACGGAGACTGGCAACGCCAGCAAGCCCATGACATGGCTACGACCTTGAAGGATGCTCTAAGAGTTAACGAGCAACGTTATGAAGAGGCACTTCGTCCGCTCATTATGCTAGGTAAAAATGGCAGTTTTCAACGTGAGGTGCATTGTAATCAGCAAGATTCAGCAGTCGTTATTTACCACCAGTGCGAGGATATTGAGCCTCGCAGTATCGCGCTATACTCATTGGCCAATCACCTTATGTCGGCAACGTTTTTCCACGAAATCCGTACCAAGCAGCAATTAGGTTACATGGTAGGCACTGGCAATATGCCGCTAAATCGTCACCCTGGTATTGTACTGTATGTGCAGTCACCTAATGCAGCACCTGCCGAGCTGGTTACCTCAATCGATGAGTTTTTAAATGCCTTTTATATGGTGCTGTTAGAGTTAAACGATTACCAATGGCACAGCAGTAAGCGCGGCTTGTGGAACCAAATAGCAACGCCGGACACCACACTTCGAGGTCGGGCTCAACGTCTTTGGGTTGCGATAGGAAACAAAGACACTGAGTTTAACCAACGTGACAAGGTACTGGCGGAGTTGAAGAAGCTGACGCGCGCAGACATGATTCGCTTCGTTGTGAACGAATTGAAACCTCGTACTGCAAATCGTTTGATCATGCACTCTCAAGGTCAAGCGCATTCGGAGGCTCCGCGCATCCATCTAGGACAAGAAATAGGATCGATTGAAGAGTTCCAACTTCGGCCAAAAGATTGCGGCTTGGGGTGATCTAGTTGCGCAGAAATAAAATTGTCGATTACTAGAATGTACCTACAAACCCATGAGGTTGTCGGTCTCATAGATTGAATCGGCACCATAATTGGCAGAAAATTGAAATTACGCCATTGCGGCTTATCTCTAATTACCGCACTAAAAATAACTTAATGAGGTAATCATGAAAAAAGCACTTTTACTTGTGGCTCTTATACTGCCATTGGCATCTGCTTACGCTGAAATCTCAGTCAAAGGCGATGGTTTCGAACTAAGTGACGACTGTGTGCGCCTTAGCGGAGACAATGTATCCATCAAATCAGATGATTGCTCTTCAAAACAGTGGAATGATAAAGACAAAAAAGGTAATAGCAGCGTTCATGGGGACGACAACCCTGGTAAAGGCCACAATAAAGATAAGAAAGACAAGAAGAAGTAACCATTTCTTATTTATGAAAAAGGCTTGCCACTGGCAAGCCTTTTTCTCTACCGAAGCAACGTTTAATAAAACGTTGTCCCTTCACCAGCTCGAGTAAGCAAACCATCACACGGCGCGTAACGATCGCCATATTTCGATGCAAACTCATTCATTTTCTCTACGAGCTCTTTAATACCAAATTGGTCCATGTAACGGAACGGGCCACCCAAGAACGGTGGGAAACCAATACCAAATATCGCGCCAATATCACCGTCACGTGGCGAGCGAATGATGCCATCATCCAAACAACGTACCGCTTCATTCAGCATTGGCAGCACACAGCGCAACGCAATATCGTTATCGCTTAGCTTAGATTCAGGGTCGAGTTTAAGCAGTTTGTAAACCGATTTGTCGACATCTTTCTTCTTGCCCTTGTAAGTGTAAAAGCCCTTACCACTCTTGCGTCCTTTACGTCCATCATTTAACAAGATATCAAACACATCCGGCCCTTTGAATCGGTCACCTAACTCATTAACCAGGATCGGCATAATTTTCGCGCCAATGTCGACACCGACTTCATCCAGTAAGGTAATCGGGCCGACAGGGAAACCAAAGTCAAGCAACGCCGTATCAATCTTTTCGATCGGTTCGTTAGCCAACAAAATATGCGCCGCTTCGTTCATGTATGGAGCAAGAATGCGGTTCACGTAAAAGCCCGCTTTGTCTTTCACTACGATCGGGGTTTTACCTTGCTTCTTAGCAAGTGCAACAACTGTTGAAACGGTTTCATCTGACGTCGTTTCATGCGGAATCACTTCCACCAACGGCATTTTTTCTACTGGGCTGAAGTAATGCAAACCAACTACGTTTTCTGGACGCTCTGCTTTTTCTGCAATTTTGTGGATAGGCAACGAAGAAGTATTGGTCGCAAAGATAGTTTCTGTCTTAGCGTTCGCTTCAATGTCCGCCACCATTTTTTGCTTAAGATCTAAGTCTTCAAAAACGGCTTCAATTACGACATCAATATGATTAAAACTGGTAAAATCGACACCACCAGACAGTTGCAGCATTTTCGCTTGCAGGTCGGCCTTGGATAGAATGCGACGTTTGCGCTGTTTCTCAAATAACTTGTAGTTGTAGTTGAGCGCATTTAAAACGCCATCGTTGCTAACATCTTTGATGCGAACAGGTACTTTTGCTTTTGCAACAGACACATGGCTGATTCCGGCGCCCATCAGACCACCACCAAGCACACCAACTTTATGAACTGGTGCTGGTTTCGCATCCGTGCCATTTTCTTTCTTCATTTCTGTTGTGGCAAAGAAGATCGAACGGAGCGCTTTTGACTCTGAGCTCATCACAAGCTCACCAAAGCGCTTCGCTTCAAGTTCTTGGCCTTTAGCGAAGCCTTTCTCTAAGCCATGTTGAATAACTTCTAGAATTGCAACCGTTGCTGGATAGTTACCACGGGTTTTTTGATTCGTTTTCTTCGCTGCTTGTTCAAATACAAACTTGCGCCCTAGCCCGCTACCAGACATCACCTTTTCTTTCGTCGATAGCTTTTTCGTACCCTTGTTTTTACCTTTGTCGATAAACTGTTTTGCTACGTCGAGCAAAATGGTGTCCGGCACACAGGCGTCCACAACGCCCAGTTTTTTAGCTTTCTTCGCACGAAGTTGTTTACCCGTCAGGATCAAGTCCAACGATGGTAACAGGCCAATCAAACGTGGCAGACGCTGAGTACCACCAGAACCTGGCAATAAACCAAGTTGTACTTCTGGCAGACCTAAACGCGTTTTGTCAGAATCCGTACAAACACGATAATCACATGCAAGAGCCAGTTCTAAACCACCGCCCAAACATGGGCCATGAATAGCCGCAACGACAGGATAAGGTAAGTCCGATAGCTGCTGGAATAAATCCTGACCTTGCCTTGCTAAGGCTTCCGCTTCACTTGCTGTGGTGCATGCTTCTAGCATTCGAACATCAGCACCCGCAACAAAATTGTCCGGTTTTAGGGAGTGGATGATCATCCCTTTAATACCACTGGAGTCTTTTAGCTGAGCAAAAATTTCTTTCATTTCGTCAGCAAAAGCCGCCTGCAGCGTATTCATTTTTTCATTAGGAACATCGATGGCTAACCAAGCAATATTTTGCTCATCAACCTTTAGACTAAATGCTTTTTGCTCGCTCATTACTCAACCTCCAGAATCATTGCCGCACCAAGACCACCAGCAGCACATGCGGTATTCAATGCAATACCACCGCCACGGCGTTTTAGCTCTCGTAGGGTTTGCGTCATCATACGCGCACCAGTCGCAGCAAATGGGTGACCATAAGCAATTGATCCGCCAAGCACGTTGAACTTATCCATATCAATTTCACCAATCGCTTTTGAGCGACCAAGGTTTTCTTGAGCAAACTTATCGGAAGCAAACATCTTCACATTCGCCAATGCTTGAGCAGCAAAGGCCTCGTGCATGTCGATCAACGTCAGGTCTGACAGTTCCAAGCCTGTATTTTCAAGCACTTTCGCTGTGGCATAAGTCGGCCCCATCAGCATGTCCTTTTCCACGCCGATAGCAGAGAATGCATAACCTCGGATGTAACCAAGGATCTCCATTCCGAGCTCTTTCGCTTTACCTTCTCGCATCAACATCACTGCCGCACCACCATCAGTCAATGGCGTACTGTTCGCTGCCGTAACACTGCCATACTGACGATCAAACGCAGGTCGCAATTTCGCGTATCCCTCAACCGTTGAGTCATGACGGATATTGTTGTCTTCCGAAATCCATTTTTTGTATGGTTCAGGGAAAGCCGTCATCACTTCATCTTGGATTTTTCCTTCTTTCCAAGCTTGAGAAGCCAGCGTATGAGAACGATGTGCAAGCGCATCCTGTTCTGCGCGAGAAATACCATGTGTTTTAGCCATTTGCTCTGCAGTTTGTCCCATGGATAAACCCGTAGAGTACTCTGCTACTGCTGGTGGCACTGGCATCAGGTCTTTAAAGCTCAAGTTTTTGAGGATACTAAGCTTCTGACCCATTGTTTTTGTCTTACTAAGAGCAAGCAGATTAGCGGCCAATTTCTTTGATACGCCAATAGGCAGGACGGAAGAAGAGTCTGCACCGCCAGCAATACCAATATCGATGGTTCCCGCCATGATGCTTTCTGCGACATTAACCGCCGCTTGAAAACTCGTCGCACACGCTCGAGTCACACTGTAAGCATCAGTATGGATGTTCATACCGGTGCCTAACACGATTTCTCGTGCGATGTTTGGCGCTTCAGGCATTTGTACTACTTGTCCAAATACCACTTGTTCGATTAACTTCGGATCAATATCTGTTCGAGCAAGCATTTCGCTTACTACCATTTTCCCTAAATCGACCGCTGGCACTTGGCTAAATTCCGTGCTTTGACGAGCAAAGGGAGTTCGAAGCCCCGCGACAATAGCGACACGCTCACCATTGCGTGTTTTTACTTCCTGCTTGCCCATTGTTTCTCCTTAAATACAAGAGGTCTGACCTGATGCATTGTAATGAATTTGTTAAATTTATCAAACGTGCGTTTAAATAAACGTGAAGCAAGTAGTTCAATTACTCTACTTCTTTGATTCTTATGCGATTACTAATGGTTAACTATAGAGAGTTAAAACGGTAAGAGGTATACGGAAAGTAAAATCGAAGCAAAAAAAAACCACACATAACTGTGTGGTCGGAATATCTATAAAACAATTAACTTACGCCAATTGAAAAGTAATCAGTTTCCTGATTAGGAGAAAGTAAAGTCAGCCTTCAAAAGGAAGTGTCATCTTGCTCAACATGTTAGTCGCAATGACTAACGAGATGACAAGGTGTACTATAACCCCTTCACTGCTTGATATTTTGAAATAGATCAATTTTATAGTGATTTTACGAGTTTTAAGCTCACCTAGAGCGATTATTGATTCAAAACAATTCAAGAATCCACCATCAGAAGTCCCTTTTAATGCTCCATCGAGTGAACTTATCCAAGCCATTGATTACTAATGATGATATTGTTAACAATATATATCAATTCGTGTTCGATGATATCTGACATTTGCGTATACACTTTTAGGTAACCACATGGCTTATTGTGTCAAAGGGGTTGCATGACAAATCCTGCAACCAAAACCGCTAAGCGATGAAGCAAGTAAAGTCATGCTCAGAACAAATAAGAAACTCACAGAGCGAGGATGGAGGCTCCTGTGGCCATATTAAAAATGTTTGGAAAGAAAAATTCCAACAGTCCGGTCAACTCTGATATGGACAAGCAAAGAAAATACGAAGCGCTCGTCCGAGGGTATCATCGTGACTTGTACCGCTACGCATATTGGTTGTGCAAAGATAAAGCGGTCGCGGAAGATCTAGTTCAGGAAACCTGTCTTAGAGCTTGGAAGTCACTCGATAGCCTCCAGGACGAAAAAGCTGCCAAGTCTTGGCTCATCACAATATTGAGACGAGAAAATGCGCGCCGCTTCGAACGTAAACAATTTGATTTAGTTGATATCGATGATTACGGCAATGATGCTAAAGTCAGCGATGAACCACATCATCAGCAAGAATGGCTGCAGGCACAGATCATGAAGCTCGATGTTGAATACCGTGAGCCTTTATTTCTCCAAGTTGTTGGTGGTTTCAGTGGAGAAGAAATTGGTGACATTCTTGATTTAAATAAAAACACAGTGATGACTCGACTATTTCGCGCTCGTAATCAACTTAAAGAGATGTTGGATTCTCAAGATATCAAGAGAGGACAAAAGAATGGATGATTTAGAGTTTCGTCGTCGTATTTTGTCGGATCCAAAACAAAAGGATGAAGAGATTCTGCAAGCTTTAGCTGGTAGCGACGCCAACAATAAGTTTGTTGATGACGTTTTGGATCTCGATGTAAAAATTAAACAAGCCATGAATGTGGATGTACCCGAAGATCTCGCAGATAAGATTTTATTTAGCCAGACGTCGAGTGCACTTGATGAAGAGAAGGTCGTAAGACCAAACTTTGTCCGCAAAGCAATGGCACTTGCCGCTTCTATTGCGTTCACCGCAGGGTTATTAGTTGGCCAAGTAAACTGGGGAAATGTTTTGGTGTCTCCAGCACAAGCCAGTTTAGCGGATACCGCGATGAAACACGTTATTCATGAAGAACCGTTTGTTCGTCATCTTGATGAGGATGTACCGAGCTCGCAAATTAATGCGAAAATGTCGCCATTTCATTACCAGTTTAGTGAAAACTTTCCATATCACGTTTACTACCTAAACCACTGCGGTTTTGGTGAATCCAATGCGGTGCATATGGTGTTCCAAGGTCCAAAAGGTAAAGTAACGTTATTTATTACTGGTATTCCAAGCGAACAAAGTACCGACTTTAATAAGGATGGCATGACCGGAATCGTTCAGCCCGTCGGGAGTTCAAGCCTGATTTTAGTCGGGGAAGAAGGTGAAAATATTGATGCGCTCGCTACGACTCTTGCATCAATGATTAAGCCGATGTAACAACTTCGACGATTTCCAGCCTTCAAAAGGTTAAATGCCGCTAAATGATCTTATTTAGCGGCATTTTTGTATAAATAGCACGCAAAATATTCACCATCGCTATACCATTTAGAGCTTAAACTCTAAATTATGCATTTTAAGTGCAACTTCCCGTCTTTTAGACATCATTTCTGCAATTTTTATTCAATTTTATCCAATGGTCGGATTTGTCCAAACAATTATTGATACTACTATCTGCGCCACTGAGCAAAAGCTCAATTTATCGTCCAAAGAGACGAATCTAATAAGGAAAAACAAATGACTCAGAACACGCGTCTGTTTAAAAAGACTCTCCTAGCAGTAACGGTAGCTTTTGCCTCAGGTCAATCGATGGCAGCGGGTTTCCAAATCAACGCTCAATCAGCAACTGGCATCGGCCGTGCATTTGCTGGTGATGCAGTAATCGCAGATAATGCAGCAGTAATGGCTCGTAACCCAGCAGCAATGGCTCTGTTTGATAAAATGGAACTGTCGCTAGGTTTCGAAAGCATTACTTCAATGATTGAAGTGAAAGATGCGAAATATTGTGGTTCAACGTGCCAAGTAGCACCAACACTGTTCAAGCCTGTCGACTCAAACTATGACGACGCTGGCGATACTTCTATTGCACCGAACATTCATCTAATCGTTCCTGTAAATGACAAGTTTGCATGGGGCGTAAACGCATACTCTAATTTCGGTACTAAAACAGAATTCGACAATAGCTTTGCGGCAAAAGAATATGGCGGCTTAACTGATGTTAAGAGTGTAAACTTTGGCCTTGCAGGTTCTTACCGTCTCAATGAACAATGGAGCTTTGGTGCTGGTTTAGATTTAATCTACGGCCAAGGTACAATGAAGCGTGAACATGCTGCAATAGGCACACTCGTCGATGTAGACGAAGCTGATGGTTGGGCTGTAGGTTTCAATGTTGGTACTGTGTACGAGCTAGATGAAAACAATCGATTTGGTCTTGCATACCGTCATAGTCCAGAAATGGAAGCAAAAGACGATAAAGGTCAAAAAATCACACTACCTTTACCAGATATGGCCGAGTTCTCTGGCTTCCACAAAATTCAAGACACTAAGTTTGCTGTACACTACAGCATCCAATACATTGGCTGGGAAACTTTCGATCAAATTGAATTCTCTAACTTAAAAGGCTCTCCTCTTGGCTCATCGTACGATAAACAGTACCAGTGGCAAGATGGTTGGCACTACTCGATTGGTGGTACATACTACCTAAGTAATAACTGGACACTTCGTGCTGGTTACATGTACGACACGAGCGCCCAAGCTGACTTAACGTCTGTTTCCGTTCCTGACTCAGATCGCCAATGGTTCTCTACCGGCTTTACTTATCACATTGATAGTAAATCAAATGTCGACTTTGGCTTTACGTACCTAATGGGTAAAGATGTTGAGGTAAATGAATCAACACCTAACCCAATGTACAACCCAAGTGACGCTCAAAGCCCTCAAAATATCTCGAGCTTGTCAGCAACAACACGCGCTGATGCTATTCTATTCGGCTTACAATACAGCCGTAGCTTCTAAACGCTTCGCTGTTAGTTAGTAGAAAAATACTTTATATAAAAGGCTGGATTTCCAGCCTTTTTTCATATCTGCGATTTATTGCCCACTCAATTTGAGTGAACACGTGTATCTAAATCTCACAATTAGGACGCACAGCTGTTCGCTGAATTCCGTTTACAAGCCTTTCACAGTTAGATAATTTAACCACCCAATCAACACTTGAGAGCATAATATTCCAAATGACTACTTATGCTGGATTTTCATTTCTAAAGTAAAAACTCTACCTTTAAACTTTCGTCCCACGTTATAAACAAATCAGCGAACATTCGAATGAAAACCAACAAGACTCTTCTATCAACAGCAGTGGCATTAAGCCTACTTGGCGCAACGGGCATGGCTAACGCAGCAGGTTTCCAACTTGCTGAATATTCTGCAACAGGCCTAGGTCGAGCATATGCTGGTGAAGCAGCAATGGCTGACAACGCAAGTGCACAATGGCGTAACCCAGCAATGCTAACTTATTTGGAAGGCACTCAAGTGTCCGTTGGTGCAATCTATGTGAACCCAAATATTGATATTGAAGGTGATGTAAACTTCCACGGTAGCACTTCTTCTGCATCTTCAGATGATTTCGCACATGATGCAATCATTCCAAACTTCTACCTATCACACCAATATAATGAGAAATTCGCGATTGGTTTGGCATTTGGCACCAACTACGGCATGGAAACCGATTTAGGTAAAGGCTTTGGTGCATCGCACTTCGGTAACGAAGCAAGCGTAACGACAATGGAAGCGAACTTAAACGCAGCTTACAAAGTCAATGAATCGATCAGCGTTGGTGGTGGTATCCGTTACATCATCGGCGAAGGCAGCTTTGGCGCAGCAGCTCCTAAGAATAACGTTGTAGGGTTAAACCCTGAAACTAATCAACCAATCAGTGTTCCTCAAGGTACCGCTCTAAAATACATGGAAGGTGACGATACCGCTTGGGGCTGGCAAGTTGGTACAGCATGGCAGATCAATGAAAATAACCGTATCGGCTTCGCGTACAAATCTGAAGTTGAACTGAAGCTTGAAGGCCATGCTGAAGGTCTTGGTTTTGGCTTCGGTACTTCTGAACGCGACAACGGCTACATGTATCTAAACCTGCCTGCAACGGCTGAGTTGGCAAGCTTCCACCAAGTAACAGACCAATTTGCGTTACACGCAAGCGTTAACTGGACGGATTGGAGCTCTTTCGAGAAATTGGAAGCACGTCTAAATACTGCTGGCACGCATATGGTTAAAGTAGAAAACTGGGAAGACAACTATCGCTTTGCTGTTGGTGCTACTTACCAGCTTGATCCTAAGCTAGCGCTACGCACTGGTATTGCATACGATACTTCAGCGGTAAGCGACAAAAACCGCACGATTACTATTCCAGAAACTGACCGTACTTGGCTAAGTATTGGCGCAACGTACGATTGGACGAAAGACTTCAGCCTAGACGCTGGCTTCACCTATATTTTTGCGAAAGACGCACCAATCGTTGAGTCTCGTGGTTACAAGTCAGACGACACTGCAGAACAAGTCGGCGGCCAATTTGTAGGCGAAACTACGGGTAATGTTTGGCTAATCGGTGTTCAAGCAAACTACCGTTTCTAACCAAGCTGCAAAATACAAAAAAGGCTTAGCATCAGCTAAGCCTTTTTTCATTTCTCTATTGTGAAGAACAACGCTTAAAAGTCTTCTAGATATTCGTCTAAATACTCTTCTTCTTCGATGTTAACTTCTTCTACCGTTTCAACTTCTGCTTTAAAGTTTTGACGCTGGATATAAACATCGCGAGTTAGAATATATGGATCCGGCGATGAGTCTAGCTGCGCTTCTTGCGGCACTAATAAAGCACGCTTCTCCATGCCTTCAAACGCCCACTTACCCAAACTCGCCCAGAAGTTGAGATAAGAGAGGGGTAAATACGTACTATCTACGGTATCTGTCACTTCACGTAAGGTATACGGACCATAACCCGGAACCATGAAGTAAGGACCATTTCCAACACCATAGTGGCCTACTGCATCACTGAACGCTTTCTCGTCGTACTTCGTAATACCCGCGGCACTTGCAATATCGAATAAACCGAAAATACCGAACGTCGAGTTAATCCAAAAACGGTTAAAGTGGTCCACGGCTTTCGTACCATTACCCATGATTAAGTTATTAACCATGCTTGCTGGCTCATCTAAGTTCGATAAGAAGTTAGCGATACCAGAACGAATAGGAACTGGCGTGTATTCTACATACGCAAGTGATACAGGACGAACCAAATACGGATCTAAATATTCGTAGTTGAGTTCCCACATGGTTCGGTTAAAGCCTTCCAACGGGTCATACACATCAGAAGTCGTTTGATTTGTTTCTTGTCCTGTTACTGCTTCATCAGGCGCACTTGAACAGCCAACCAGTCCAACGGCTAACAGCAACAAGAAGGTAGATTTACCCTTGTTATACATTTTATTTTCCATAACGACTATTAATGTACCTAAGTCACCCCGATTAACCATTGTACGTATGTTGAGCAGGATACATAGTAAAGATGACTCAGATATGGGAATAAATAAAGGCCAGCAATCGCTGGCCTTCGGTATTCTACTCGATCGTTTAGAGTCATACCACTAAAGGCAACTGACTCTACCTCGTTGTCATGTTTCAGAGACAGATGTTAACAATTAATACTGCTGATCAATGGTCACTTCTACTGGTGCGCCAAATTCAACGACGTCACTTTCTCCGTGCCAATCTTGATCACGCGTTGCTACGTTACCGTCAGAATCTACACGCACACGGACGATTAGCTTATCGAGTGAAGATAACTTTTGCCCTTGCATCATGGCATTGCCATCATCTAATACGACTGTGCGAGGGAAAGTACCTAGCGGATAACGAGCAGCAGCCACAGGCATTGGGGAGCCATCTGAACGATGTACTGACACAATCAGAACTGCGTTTGGATCCAACTGAGCATTTGGTGCCACATTAATTGTCACAGCTACACTCTTATCCGGTGAAACCGCTTCGCCCATTTGCTTACGAGCACTCTCAATACTTCGTGACAACATCTCGTATCGGCTATCTTCTGGACCAATCATTTGCTGCATGATTCCCCAGTACTTTATGGCTGCCGGGAAGTCTTGACGCTCAAACGCATCGAACGCTAACAAAGAAAACACACGCAGGTCGACATAGTCTTGCTGCATCAGCTTGCCGAGTAATGAGCGAGCCGTCGCTTGATCCATTTCCTCTTGAGACAGCATCAGAGCTTGTGCATAACCCAACATCACATCAGGATCTTTGGGCTCTAGGCGGTACGATTTTTCCATCGCATCGATAGCCGTGGTGACATCACGATTTGCTAACGCAATACGACCTAGCAGTAACCAACCTGTCGAGTCTTCCGGCTGGTAATGTAAGCGAGTTCGAAGGGCAAGGGTCAAATCCGCCATTTCATCGTCACTCAGCGGCTCAGAAGAAGCCGACATCAGCTTTTTCGATAACTCAGGTAGATTTGCAGACACTTCTTGCCATTGAACAATATCGTCTGACGCGCCAAATTTATAATACAAACCATAGCTCAGCACCACCGTCAGAATTACCGATGGAACTAAAACCGCGATTGGAGAAACCTTGGTTTCTTTTTGCGCTTTATCACCAGGGATATCGTCAAGCAGTGATTGCTTTAGATCAGAAATCAGTTCGTCTTCACTTTCAACCAGACCTTCGTCAGTTTCTTCTGCAAGCTCAGATAGTCGGTCTTTATAAAATGCCTTGTTGAGCTCATCGCGTAACACATCATCATTGTTCGCTTTTTGTTTAAGCAGCGGCAAAGCCACCAGCGCACAAGCAATAAGCGTGAGAGCAACGGTGGAAATCCAAAATAGTGTCATTACTTCTTATCTCCGTTGTTCTCTTCTTCAAGCAATGCTTTTAAACGAGCTTCTTTTTGCTCATCCCATTGCTCGTCACTGCTCGCTTTTGCCTTAACTTTAGATTTACGGCTACGCAGTACAATCAAACCAAAACCACCCAGTACTACAGCGAGTGGCCCTAGCCACAAAATCGCAGTCGCGACCGTAAATGGTGGGTTGTAAGTCACGAAGTTACCGTAACGGGCGATCATGTAATCAACAATCTCATCTTTGGACTTACCTTCTTTGGTCATTTCGTACACCTTATGGCGTAAGTCCTGAGCAAGTTCAGCGTTAGAATCCGAGATCGTGTTGTTCTGACATTTAGGGCAACGGAGCGTATGGCTTAACTCTTTGAACTGCTGTTCTTGTTCCAAATTATCAAACTCGTACACTTCAATGGCCGCATGAGCAGCAAGAGATAATGTCATCGCAGCAAAAACGGCAAGAATTAGCTTTCTCATTGCTTCGCCTCCTCAACCAATTTGTTGTAAAGCGGCTCCAGTGTTTCTGACCAATTACGTGGGTTTACATCCCCTACATGGCGATAGCGAATCACACCATTTGCATCAATAATGAATGTTTCTGGAGCACCATAAACACCAAGGTCAAGGCCAAGCATACCACTGCCATCAAATAGGCTGATCAAGTACGGGTTGCCGAGATCATTCAGCCAACCTATTGCTTTATTACGATCATCTTTGTAATTCATACCGATGATCTTAACGCCCTTACCCGCCAATTCGTTTAGGTATTTATGCTCTGCATAACACGTTGGGCACCACGTTGCCCAAACGTTCAAGAGCAACGGTTCACCTTTAAAAATTGATTGGTCGTACTGTTTTCCAGGCTCAGCCAGATCTTCTAAATGAAATTCAGGAACTGGCTTACCAACCAAAACCGACTCCAATTTAGTTGGATCATCGCCCTCTTGGTTACGCATTAATTGGGTTGCGAAAATGCCCGCTAGAATCATGAAAGCGACAAGCGGAATAAATAAGATTTTCTTATTCATGTTATGCCTCCTGCTCTTTTGACTTCGCGTTTTTCTTCGGCGATTTACGGAAGCGGTAGCGTTTATCAGAAATCGCTAGTGCGCCGCCTAATGCCATAATCAAAGAGCCAGCCCAAATCCAACGAACGAACGGTTTATAGTAAATACGAACAGCCCAAGATCGGTTGTCGTCTAAACGTTCACCCATTGCAATGTATAGGTCGCGGCTAATACCACGGTCAATGGCTGCTTCAGTCATCATAGACTTAGCCGTACGGTAGAAGCGCTTCTCTGCGTGAAGCGTATTCACGTATTTGCCATTGTGTGTGATCTCAAAGTCTGCGATGTAGCCATCGTAGTTTGGACCATCTTTATCACGCAAGCCTGAGAAATAGAAATCATAGCCTTGAATTTGGAAGTGTTCACCAGGTGCTAAACGTACATCACGCTCGATGCTGTAGTTCTGTACCATCGCAATACCGATAACAGATACCGCCAGACCAACATGACCCAACATCATTGCCCAGTGGCTACGTTGCAGCTTGCGAACACCTTCACTAAAGCTATGACGGTGCGTTGCGCGCTCGTACAGTTCAAAGCCATGCATCGCAATAATCCAAATCGCCATCACCCAACCAATGTAAGCCATGGTTGAGAAGAAATCGGCAAACAGGTACACGCATAGCGCGGCCAAGGCGAAAGCAAGCACACCTGAAACGAGCATTGGCTTCACAAGTTTAGATAAATTGTCTCGCTTCCAACGAATAAGAGGGCCAATACCAAGCAGGAAAGCAAATGGCATCATTAACCACGCAAATAGCATGTCAAAGAATGGCGCACCGATAGAGACCGACCCCAAACCAAGCTGCTTGTGTACGAGCGGCAACAGTGTCCCCACTAACACCACAACAAGAGCGGCGATAAGTAATACGTTGTTGGCTAAGAGCGCATTTTCACGTGAGACTAAGTCGAAGTTACCTCGTACACGCACTGCTGCCCCTTTTACGGCAAACAGCAATAAAGAGCCGCCGATAACGAAAACGAGGAAGCCTAGAATAAACATACCGCGCGACGGGTCAGACGCGAACGCGTGCACCGATACTAAAATACCGGAACGGACTAAGAAGGTGCCCAACAAACTCAACGAAAATGCAGAGATTGCCAATAGTACCGTCCACGCTTTAAATGTGCCGCGTTTTTCTGTCACGGCAAGAGAGTGCATTAATGCGGTACCCGCTAACCAAGGCATGAATGATGCGTTTTCTACTGGGTCCCAGAACCACCAGCCACCCCAGCCAAGTTCGTAGTAAGCCCACCAAGAACCTAGTGCGATACCAAGTGTTAAGAATACCCAGGCTGCGGTTGTCCAAGGACGAGACCAACGAGCCCAAGCCGTATCAAGGCGTCCGGTCATTAGGGATGCGATCGCAAAAGAGAATGCAACCGAGAAACCAACATAGCCCATGTAAAGCATTGGCGGGTGAACAATCAAACCAGGATCTTGAAGCAGAGGGTTCAAGTCACGTCCGTCAACCGGGAAGAACGGTAACGTACGTAGGAATGGGTTTGACGTTAGGATGATAAACAGTAGGAAACCTACTGAGATCATGCCCATAACAGCAAGTACACGTGCAACCGACTCTTGCGGCATACCACGACTAAACGTCGCTACAGCGACAGTCCAAGCAGCTTGGATTAAAACCCATAGCAACAGTGAACCTTCGTGCGCACCCCATACTGCGGTTAAACGGTAGTACCAAGGAAGCTGACTATTCGAGTTGCTCGCTACATACTGTAACGTGAAGTCGTTGGTATAAAATCCCCAACATAAAATGGCGAAAGAGAACAACAGCATCAGGAACATAGACCAAGATAGCGGTCGCGCTGTGTTCATGAGCATGGTGTTATTATTCGATGCTCCCCACAATGGCAATACGCTCAACAGCACAGCCATTGCAAGCGAAAGAATGAGAGCAAAGTGACCGATTTCAGCAATCATTGGCCGCTTCCTTGTTTCTGTTCGGTGCTGTATTGAAGCGGTTCATGCGTTTTCTTCATCGCTTCTGCAATTTCTGGTGGCATGTATTCTTCATCGTGCTTCGCTAGGACCTCAAATGCCTCAACTGTCGTGGCATCTTTCAGTACACCTTGAGCAACAATACCCTGCCCTTCGCGGAACAAGTCAGGAAGAATACCGTCATAGGTAATCGTCACTTTCGGACCGACATCGTGCAGGTCAAAACTCACTTTCAAAGAATTAGGATCTCGACGAACTGAGCCCACAACCACCATTCCACCGATACGCAGACGCTGGCCTACTTCTGGCTTGGTGCCATCTGGCTTACCATTAACCAATTCCGTTGGAGTGTAGAAAAGGTCCATATTTTGGTTAAGCGCATAAAGTATCAAACCAATGGTGGCACTAATACCGATAAAGATCGCTAGTACAATACCTAGCCTCTTTTTACGTCTCGGGTTCATAAGGTGTTCTCCATGTTCTTCGCTGCGTCGATACGAGCTTGACGGTCAATTTTTGCTTTCACTTCTTTCAATAATGCATCACCGCGGCGAAGGCTAGTGATCAGAAGAATCAGCATGGATAAGAAAGTAATACCAAACGCACTCCATACGTATGATGCGTAGCCACCCATGGCAAAAAAGTCGCTCAGCGATTCAAAATGCATAATCAGTTACCTCACTGAGTTTGTTCTGTTGCGAGTTTGCGCACCCAGGGGCGGTGACTTTCTTTACTGATGATTTCGTTACGAAAACGGACCATCGTCACGGCACCAAAGAAGAACGCAAAGCCAAAGATGTTCAGCAATAACGGCCAAAGCATGTCGGATGAAATAGAAGGTTGTTCAAATTTCGTGATCGTCGCACCTTGATGAAGCGTGTTCCACCATTCCACGGAAAAGTGAATGATAGGTAGGTTTACTACGCCTACGATCGCTAAAATACCAGCAGCTTTTGCGGCGGTTTTTTGATCGTCAAACGCATGGTAAAGCGCAATCACACCAAGGTAGAGAAATAGAAGAATCAATTCAGATGTAAGACGGGCATCCCATACCCACCAAGTGCCCCACATAGGCTTGCCCCAAACAGCACCTGTAAGTAGAGCAATAAAAGTAAATACTGCACCAATCGGAGCCATCGCAAGTGCCGCCATATCAGATAGGCGAACTTGCCATACTAGGCCAATAAATGCAGCGATCGCCATCGACATATAAACGCCCATAGACCAAATAGCTGATGGGACATGAATGTAGATGATTCGGAAACTGTCACCTTGTTGGTAATCTGAAGGCGCAAATGCAAGCCCCCAAACCGTACCAACCGATAAGCATACGAGGGCCAATACAGAAAACCAAGGCAGAAACTTACCACTCAAACGATAAGCTGCTTCTGGCTTGGCATAAGGATGTAGCCATTTCCACATGTTTTGTTCTCACTCTTACTTCAGGGACACTGTCTAAAGGGTTGAGACCGTAGCAGTGCTTTAATAATAATTCTTTGATCAAGCGCCGCTTCATTGGCACTTTATTGAGTTAGTTGACACTAACTCGTAATGCGGCACTGATGGCAAAAGGCGTTAATGTCATCGCCCCCATTAGCATCGCACCTAAAATCGCTAGTTGACCGTTATACGCCATACCGAGTGCGGCAGCATCAATTGCCGATGTTGCGAAAATCAAAATTGGGATGTAGAGCGGAAGAATAAGCAAACTCAAAAGAACGCCACCCTTTTGCAACCCAACAGTCAACGCCACACCAATGGCGCCAATAAAACTTAGTGTTGGTGTACCGATCATCAAGGTTAATACAACCGATAGCCAAGTATTGAAGTCGAGCGAAAGTAAAACCGCCAATAATGGGCTAATTAAAATCAGAGGTAACCCTGTTAACAACCAATGTGCTATGACCTTTGAAACCACTACAAGTTGCAATGGAATCGGCATTAGCATCATTTGTTCTAGTGCACCGTCTTGAAAATCATCACGAAATAGACGCTCTAATGATAATAAGGCGGACAGCAATGCGGCAACCCAAACGATGCCCGCTGCAATACGTGCTAACAAATTAGGTTCTGGTCCAATACTCAAAGGAAAGAGAGTAATGACAATAATAAAGAACCACAGCGGGTTTAGAATGTCTGCCTGACGGCGAAATGCGATTAGGAGCTCACGACGAATGATGGTGGTCATCGAGGAAATCATATCAGTCACCCAGCTTTATTTTTCTAAGTTTCGGGCTGTCCGCAAACATATCTTGATGCGTCGTCAACACAACAATACCGCCATTATCAGCATGACTTGCGAACAAAGATTCAAGCACCTTGACGCCTTGCTTATCAATGGCAGTCAACGGCTCATCTAAAATCCATAAAATTTGCTTACTGAGCCATAACCTTGCCAATGCGACTCGTCGTTGCTGACCTGCGGAAAGTTGTGCTACAGGCACATCTTCTCGACCAGCTAATCCTACTTGAGTCAAAGCGATAAAGATTTCTTCGTCTGAAGAGCGATTATTTTGAATAGATTGATAAAAACGTAAGTTTTCTAATGCGGTAAGCTCTCGTTTCACTCCTGTTTGATGTCCTAAGAAAAGCAGATCTTGATGGAAAACATCACGAGATTTTTCAACCTCTTCGCCTTTCCATTTAATTACACCTTCTTCTCTATCACCTAACCCTGTCACAATCCGTAGCAATGTAGTTTTACCAGTACCATTACGCCCTTCGATCTGGACCAATTCACCAGGCTTAATTTCAAACTGCAGGTTTTCAAACAGAACCCTTTCATCACGGATTGCTGTCAGGTTAGACACTTCTAACATAGAGCTTCAACTAAAAAATGAACGAGCTGCTATATTAGCACAGCTTAGTTATGACAAAACAGGATAAGAGGGCTAGGTTACATGTAAGTTCATGTATTTTTGTTAATTAATCATCACACTTTAATAAAATTAACTATAAGTAGTTATAAGCGCTCATTTTGAATTTGAGAGGCCAGAGCTAAGAGCAAGAACGACTGAAGGTTATCTAGGGTTGTATTGAAGAAGAGCATTAGCGGCTAAAAACAAAAAAAGAGGCGTAATAACGCCTCTTTTTTATCGCTTGATAACCTTTAGCGTCGACGACGTCCACGCGTTGGATATTCTGCATCATCTGATGGCTGACCACTTAATGGTGGAATCTTCTCTTTCCCCGCCAGTTTCTTCTGCAGTGAAAGCATCAACTCAGCTTCGGCTTTTGGTAGTTCGCACTCTTCAATCAGCTCGTTGATATCAGCGCCAAGCTGTACCATTTTAGAAGCGCGACTGTACAAGCGACCATCAGTATCAGCGTGTTCGAGTTCGCGAATTCTCTCGTTTAAGTGCTGAATAATGTCTTGTTGCTCCGTCACTTTTTGTCCAAGACCAACGACAACCGAGCGCACTTCGAGTAACTGCTTACTCAACTTTTGCACTTCTTTATCTGCGTGTCGAGATTGAGCTCGTTGTTGGTCTAACTGCTTTTGTAACCCAGAGCGAATCCGCAGTTGCAAAACAACCAAAACTAACACAATAAAAGCGACGCCACCCGCAAGGAATGGAGCAGATAAAAGAGTCTCTTCAGCCATCATCATTCAGCCATTAAAGGTGAGCCATCTCGTCCCACTCGTCATCTGTTAGCAGCTTGTTCAAATCCACAAGGATAAGAAGCTTGCCGTCACGGTTGCTCACACCCTGGATGAACTTCGCACTCTCGTCGGTACCAACAGAAGGCGTCGTATCAATTTCAGAAGAACGCAGATAAACGACTTCTGCCACGCTATCTACTAAGATACCAATCACTTGACGCTCTGACTCGATCACAATAATACGAGTGTTGTCGGTGACTTCGCCTTCCATCAGGCCAAAACGTGAACGTGTATCGATAACAGTAACTACATTACCGCGTAGGTTGATGATACCAAGTACATAATCTGGTGCACCTGGAACAGGGGCAATTTCAGTATAACGAAGTACTTCACGAACTTGCATTACGTTGATGCCGTACGTTTCTTCTTCTAGCTGGAACGTCACCCACTGAAGAACTTCGTCATTCGATGCATCTTTCTTCACTTCTACTTCAAAAGCTTGAGACATAGTTAATCCTCGTTAATGTCGTTCCCGACTTAAATCTAATTCAGTGATTTGACATCTAAACCGGCGTTTAGCATGTCAATGAGCGCCTGGACATGAATTAAGGCGCACATTTTTTCTTTTACCATGCCCGCTAGCCAAGGGCGTTTACCCGCCTGCTCACGCCAGCGAACCTTGTCGATATTAAGCGTTTCAGTCCCCATTAATTGATTACTGGCCAACCCCCACATGCTCTCACCAAGCATGACGACATATTGGTAGTTATCTTTATAGCTATCATCACGAAGCTTATCTGCCATCACCCATTTTGCGGTATCGACGACATCAAACTGTTGCTCGCGATTTGTTTGTAGCCCCAAATACCAGGCGGGTTTTCCTATCAAATGGTTAAGCTCGCTAATGCGATGAATACCACCTAACTCATCAAGAGGTACAGCAAACGTGACACCATTCACATCAAAGTAAAGAACTTGGAAGTCCTCACTTCGCTTCGTGCTTTCCCAGACCGTTGGTATATCGGAATCTGCTTGTGTTTCGAGTTCAGTATCGACGTTCGATTCTATATTGATACTTTGTTCGATCACTGCGTGAGGTTCATCCACCTCTGGTTGAGCTTCCTCAAAAACTGGCTCATCAATCACCCAGTCCTGTATTTCCTCAACACCCTGAAGCTCAGGCACCTCACTAAAGGTTTGTACCTCAGGCTCAGCCGCTTTTATCTCTGCTGCAATATCAATCGTATTTTGTTCAAGAATACTATCAATATCCAACTCAGCCACTGGGTTGCTTGCTTCAAGCTGACTTAATAGCCTTTGAACATCTTCCAGGTTTGGAGCTTCCAACTCTGGCGGATATGTTTCTTGAAACTGGTACGTTTCTGGCTCCGAGTATTGTAGCTGCAATTCTGGCTCTGGCTCTGGCTCTGGCTCTGGCTCTGGCTCTGGCTCTGGCTCTGGCTCTGGCTCTGCAGATGATACCTCTTGAGCCAATAGGTCAAGGTCTTCCTCAAGAGTCGTTATTTCAGTTTCATCATCCAGTAATGCATTAAAGTAGTCATCAAGTGCTTGTTCACTGGACAGCACATCATTACTGCTCATCGAACGCCAACCTCTCCAGATAAATCAGTAGCTGTTTATAGGCAAACACACCACGACTACCAGATGCAAAATGCGACGCTGGCAAGTGCTTTAAACTGGCATCGCGGAACTTGGTATCAATAGGCACCGCTGAGGTCCACACTTGATTTGGGTAATCTTTTTTCAGTTGCATCAATGTCTGCAATGACGCTTTCGTGCGCTTATCGTACATGGTTGGGACGATAGTCACTTTGAAACCGCCCGGGCGAGATTTTTGCATAATGGTTAGCGTACGCATCATGCGCTCTAGACCTTTCATCGCCAAAAACTCTGTTTGAACAGGAATCAAAATTCGGTCACTGGCTGCCAACGCGTTCACCATCATCACGCCAAGGATTGGCGGACAATCAATCAACACATAGTCATAGTCTTGTGAGACAGTTTGCAGCGCCCGTTTTAAGATTAATCCCATACCACTGCGATTACCCATTACGCGATCAAGCGTGGCAAGGGACATATGCGCGGGAATGATATCCATTCCTTCCAGCTCTGTTTCTAAAATCAACGGCTTAACCGTCTCACGAGAAAACGTCTTCAACTGGAATAAATCAAATAGGCTCGAAGTTACTGCATCAGGATCATAACCGAGATAAGTAGTCAGTGAGGCGTGAGGATCAGTATCAACCATCAATACTCGATGGCCTTTTTGGCTCAATAAGCCCGCCAATGTCACTGTTGAGGTGGTTTTACCCACGCCTCCTTTCTGGTTAGCTACACTCCAAACAATCATGATGAATCCTAAGCTAGGCCAACTTCCACCAACATGCGTTCAGCAATGCGGTCAAGCGGTAAATCTTCTGAAGAAATGCCTGCTTTAGCAACCGCTTGGGGCATGCCATAAACAACACAACTTTCTTCATCTTGTGCCCAAATAGTTGAGCCTGAAGACTTCAACATGCGAGCGCCCTCACGACCGTCTGCACCCATGCCTGTCAACACTAAAGAGAGCACTTTGTCGCCATATACTTTTGCGGCAGAACCAAAAGTCACATCCACACATGGTTTGTAGTTCATGCGGTCGCCGCCATCAATAATGCGAAGACGAGCAGCGCCCGCTCGTCCATCTACCATCATTTGTTTCCCACCTGGTGCAAGGTATGCCACACCGGGCTGTAACACATCGCCATCTTGTGCTTCTTTCACTTGAATCTTACACAAGGTGTTCAAACGACTGGCAAACGCAGCAGTAAACGTTGCTGGCATGTGTTGAATCAATACAATCGGATGCGGATAGTTCATCGGCAAGCGCGTCAGAATTTTTTGTAGAGCAACGGGGCCACCTGTTGATGTGCCAATTGCCGTCAGTTGATACTTCTTACCAGAAGCACGGTACTTTGTCGCAGCAGGTCGAGTTGGTGTTGGAGTCACAGGTGAAGCCGTTCTTGAACCTAATGATCGAGTAGTCGTGCTGGTACTCGCTGTTGGGCGAGCGATAGGTCGACGCATGAAAGCGCGCTTCGAGGCAATCTGAATCACACGCTGTTGAAGTAATGACACAGCTTCTTCACGGTTACGCGCAATGTCCTCAAACTTTTTCGGTAAGAAGTCCAATGCGCCTGCATCTAGCGCATCAAGCGTAGCTTTCGCCCCGTCGTGGGTCAGGGACGAAAACATTAGAATTGGCGTTGGAGCAGCGGCCATTATTTCACGTACAGCTGTAATGCCATCCATAACTGGCATTTCAATATCCATCGTGATGACGTCAGGTTTGAGGGATTTGGCTTTCTCAACCGCCTCTCTACCATTTACCGCAACGTCAATCACTTCTAGGCGCGATTCTGAGTTGATGATTTCGCTCACGCGACGTCGGAAAAAACTCGAATCATCAACGACTAGTACTTTAATCGCCATCTTATTCCTTTTAATAACGTCAGCTTTGCTTAAAGGCGTGAAGCCGCAGCATATCGCTTAAGTAAATCAGGCACATCTAGAATTAATGCAATATGGCCATCGCTAGTAATTGTCGCACCAGCCATACCTGGAGTGCCCTGTAATAGATTATCGAGAGGCTTAATAACCACTTCTTCTTGACCAATAAGCGTATCCACAACAAAACCAACGCGTTGGTTACCAATCTGTACAATCACCACGTGACCGTGACCTGTACGCTCTTGGACGTTTTGCGATTTAGATGCTAACCAGTTTTGTAAGTAAAATAGTGGGATAGATTTCTCTCGCACAATGATCGTCAGCTGACCATCTACCACGTTTGTACGGCTAAGATCTAAGTGGAAAATTTCACTCACCGAAGCCAGTGGTAGAGCAAACGGATGACCGCCAACACCAACCATCAGAGTCGGTAAAATCGCTAACGTTAGTGGTACTTTGATCGTAATCTTAGTGCCCTTGCCTAGCTCAGAATCGATATCGATTGAACCGTTTAAGGTATTGATCGCCGTCTTAACCACGTCCATACCCACACCACGACCAGAGATGTCAGAAATTTTATCTTTACTTGAGAAACCAGGTGCGAAGATAAGGTTGAAGCACTCTTTGTCTGTTAAACGCGCCGCCGCATCTTCATCCATCATGCCACGCTTCACCGCGATGCCACGAAGTTTGTTCGGGTCCATACCGCCACCATCATCTACGATGGATAGTTCAATATGGTCCCCTTCTTGCGATGCTGACAAAATCACTTTACCTGTGCGTGATTTGCCTGCCTTCGCGCGTGCGTCTGGCATTTCAATACCGTGATCAACTGAGTTACGCACCAAGTGAATCAACGGATCGGCCAATGCTTCTACAAGGTTTTTATCGAGGTCGGTTTCTTCACCGCGCATTTCTAGCACGATGTCTTTATTTAAGTTACGAGCCAAGTCACGAACAACGCGTGGGAAGCGGCCAAACACTTTCTTAATTGGCTGCATACGCGTTTTCATTACCGCGCCTTGTAGATCCGCAGTTACCACGTCAAGGTTAGCGACCGCTTTGGACATCTCTTCGTTGTCGCTATTCAAACCAAGGCTTAATAGGCGGTTTCGAACCAATACGAGCTCACCCACCATGTTCATGATGGTATCAAGTGTCGAGGTATCAACACGAACGGTTGCTTCAGCCTGAGGTTTTTTAACCGCTGGTGCTTTAGCTTCTTCTTTTACCGCGACTGGTTTAGATTCTGGCTTTGGTGCTGGCGCTGCTTGAACGGGTGCTGGCTTAGCAACAGGCTCAGGTTTCGCAGGGCTTTGCTCTACGTTTGCTGACGCTGGCTTCGTTGCCATATCCAATTCTTCTAGCGTTGGACCTTTACCTGAACCATGTAGCTCATCGAGTAACTTTTCGAACTCTTCGTCCGTCATTAAGTCACTGTCTTGATTTGATGAAGATGACACTGGAGCGGAAGGCTCTGCCGCTTTAGGTGGCTCTACTGGTACGGATGCAGATGCAGCAGCCTCTGCCGTAGAAGGGCTTTTTCCTACACCGTGCAGTTCATCGAGTAAACGTTCAAACTCATCATCAGTGATATCACCACTTTCAACTGATGGTGCACTCGATTGAGGCGGTTCAGATGGCGTTGTAGGTGTCGCAGACATTGAGGTGCCTGGCGCTGAACCTTTACCATGAAGCTCATCCAGTAGCTTTTCGAATTCGTCTTGGGTAATTTCATCAACAGAGCCGACACTTGATGGTGCTGACGGCGCAGCAGGTTCTTCGATGATAGGCTCGGGAATAATAGGCTCTGGAGTAGCCACTGGTTCTTCAACTACGGTTGCCGCTACTTCATCTTCTGACTCAGGTTTGCATAGACGATGAAGTTCTTCAAGAAGCTCAGGGTCCGCAGCTTCTAACGGCTCACGATCTTGAACAGCCTGGAACTGGGTATTAACCGTATCCAAGGCTTTTAGCATCGTATCCATTAAGTTTTGCGTTACCGTGCGTTGACCGTTTCGTAAAACGTCGAACACGTTCTCCGCACCATGACAAGTATCGACTAGCTCTGCCAATGAAAGGAAGCCGGCACCGCCTTTTACGGTATGAAACCCGCGGAAAATAGCATTAAGTAAGTCTTTGTCTTCTGGGTTATTTTCTAATTCAACCAACTGCTCAGAAAGCAGCTCGAGAATTTCCCCAGCCTCAATGAGAAAGTCCTGAAGAATATCTTCGTCTAAATCGTAGCTCATACGTTACCTTTAAAATCCAAGACTGGACAACAAGTCATCGACTTCGTCCTGCGATGAAACCGCATCTTCTCTCAGTTCTGGATGAAGAATCGGGCCTTCGGCTTCGCTTGTTTGTGTATTCTTTTTATCTGCCGGTTCTGACAAAACTTGAATATGTTCTTCAAGTTTATTTCCAGAGAATACGGTTAGGATTTCCACTAAGCGGCCTTCAACTTCATTAACCAACGTAATTACGCGGCGAATGATTTGGCCAGTTAGGTCTTGGAAGTCTTGCGCCATGAGAATTTCGGTCAACTGGCCGCGCAATTCAGTGCTGTCCCCTTCGACTTGCACTAATAGCCCGTCGATTCGGTGGCACAGTGCTTTAAATTCGCTTAATTCTATGCGCCCGTGCATGAGTTCATTCCATTGAGGACGAACTTTTAGAAGGCAATCATGCAGGTTGTCAGCGATAGGAAGGCAGCAGTCGACCGCATCCATTGTTTTGTTGGCTGCAAGCTCTGTCTTCTCGATCACATAATTGAGACGATCCCTAGCGTTAGGGATTTCGTCTTGCGCAATTTCGGTCATGCGCTGATCGAGACTGAACTGCTTGAGTGATTCGTGAAGGTCTCGAGTTAACGCTCCAATTTCTTGCAGCATTGGGTTATCGGCACCTTCGTAGATCGAGGCAACAAGCATATTGGCTTGGTCTTGTTCCCCGTTTTCTAGCATTTGAACGAGTGACTTCGCCTGCTCTAGTGAGATCATTCTGAATAGACCCTTTTACGTTTAGTTCTTCTTATCGCTTTGAAAACGCTAAACGAGTCATTTAATAGGTATTTAATAATTGGTATGAATGACTCGAATAACAAAGAGAAAGAGAGAGTTATAAACGCTCGAAAATTTTATCTAATTTTTCTTTTAATGTTGCAGCAGTAAATGGCTTAACAATGTAGCCGTTTACACCTGCTTGAGCAGCTTCAATGATCTGCTCACGCTTCGCTTCAGCCGTGATCATTAGAACTGGCAGATGCTTAAGTTCTGCATCCGCGCGGATGTGTTTAAGCAAATCGATGCCTTGCATACCTGGCATGTTCCAGTCAGTTACAACAAAATCGAAGTCACCTTTTTTCAGCATTGGTAATGCGGTTAAACCATCGTCCGCTTCTTGAGTGTTATTGAAACCCAAGTCACGAAGCAGGTTTTTAACAATACGGCGCATTGTTGAGAAATCATCAACAATAAGGATCTTCATGTTTTTATTCAAAATTGCCTCCACTGAATCGTAAAATCAGTGTTTTTAGTCATTTTGTGTCCACGCACTGAGCTTGGTACGTAAACGTTGCATCGCTTGACTCAGTATTTGACTTACGCGAGATTCGCTTACGCCTAACACATCGCCAATTTCTTTCAAATTGAGTTCTTCATCATAATAAAGCGAAAGAACCAAAGCTTCACGCTCTGGAAGCTGTTTTATTGATTCAACCAGTGCTTTTCGAAATGATTCATCAACTACCCCTTTGAATGGGTTGCTGTCATCGGTTTCATCCGCCGGTGAAATCACATCATCAGAAACGCCTAAATCTTCAATACCGACTAATTTTGAGCAGTTGATATCGGTAAGAGCACTATGATATTGATCCAGTGTCATACCGAGATGCGTGGCTACTTCAGAATCAGTAGGATCTCGATTTAATTCGCCTTCCAGCTCCGCAATCGCTTGGTTAATCTCTCGATTATTTTTATGAACAGAACGCGGTACCCAATCGCCTTTACGCATGTCATCTAACATTGCGCCACGAATACGGATACCTGCATAAGTTTCAAAGCTCGCACCTTTAGAACCATCATAATTCTGCTGAGCTTCGATAAGACCGATCATGCCGGCCTGAATTAAATCCTCTACCTGAACACTCGGCGGTAAACGGCCTAGTAGGTGGTGAGCAATGCGCTTAACCAACACTGAATAACGTTCAATGAACGCCTGCTGGCTATTAAATTTGCCATGTTGGTCATAGGTTATCGCTTTATTCACCAAAAGGGTCCTCTGCGAATTCGGTACGATTTAGCAACCTTTCCACAAAAAATTCCAAGTGTCCACTTGGTGTTTTCGGTAGTGGCCACGTCAACGCTTTGTTTGCTAGTGAGCTGATAGCTAAAGCAGCAGGCGAGCGTGGGAACGCATCAACGACAATTTTTTGTCTTTTTACAGCCTGTCGTACTTTATCATCTAATGGAATACATGCTACGAGTTCAAGGCTAACATTCAAGAATCGCTCTGTGACTAGTGTCAACTTTGCAAACAATTCTCGCCCTTCACGGTAGCTTCTGACCATATTTGCTACAACTTTAAAGCGTTGAACTTGGTGTTCTTTACTCAACAGCTTGATTAATGCATAGGCATCTGTGATTGACGTCGGTTCATCACACACAACTACAACCACATCTTGAGCTGCTCGCGAAAAACTGATTACCATGTCAGAGATACCAGCAGCGGTATCAATCAGCAGGACATCCATTTCGTCTTCAAGACTACCAAATGCTCGAATGAGTCCAGCATGCTGAGCGTGAGAAAGCTCTGTCATGCTCTGTGTGCCAGAAGTTGCAGGAATTATCTTTATACCATAAGGCCCTTCGACAATCGCATCTTTTAGCTCACATTCACCCGCTAAGACATGTCCTAGATTACGTTTTGCACGAATTCCGAGCATCACGTCCACATTGGCCAGACCTAAATCAGCGTCGAGAACCATCACCTTCTTGCCTTGGCGAGCCATACAAATCGCCAGACCCAGTGTTACGTTTGATTTCCCCACACCACCTTTGCCGCCAGTAACAGCAATCACTTTGGTCAACGATGGTTGTGTTAAGCGACGGAGGCCGCTTGCTTGATCGTGTATCATATTCTCAGTCATAGTAGTCCGCCGCCTTAGAGTCCTTCACTGTCACTGTTCCAAAAGTGAGGTTCGTTCTCTGTCGACTTCTCTAACAGTTCATTTGCTTTCGCAAGCATATATTTTGGTTGCGCTATCACAATGTCTTCTGGTACGCGCTGACCATTAGCGATGTAAGCTACTGGCATTGCGTTTTGAATCACTACACTGATGAATTCGCCTAGGCTTAATGACTCATCAAGCTTCGTCATAATACAACCCGAAAGTGGTATACGTCGGAAGTGATCCAGCGTTTCTTGTAGAACACGACGTTGTGCGGTAGCCGGCAAAACAAGGTAGCTGTGAATCACTTCTCCGCTCTCTTGCATTAGAGTGTCGAGCTGCTCGGAAAGCCTCACATCTCGTTGCCCCATCCCTGCCGTATCGACCAAAATCAGTCTTCTGTTTCTTAGCTGATATATAACATCGGCTAACTCGTTAGAATCTTTAGCAACTCTTACGGGACAACCCATGATTCTTCCGTAAATTGAGAGTTGCTCATGTGCACCTATGCGATATGTATCTGTTGTCACAAGGGCCACATTGTCGGCACCGTATTCCATGGCTGCGCGTGCTGCGAGTTTCGCTACGGTTGTTGTTTTCCCAACCCCCGTCGGACCCAACAATGCGACTACGCCACCACGTTTTAAAATGTCCTGTTTAGGAATATTGATTTGATCCGCCACCAGCGACAATAACGCTTTCCACGCTCGCGCTGGCTTTGTATCTTCCGGGATATAACAGGCCATCTGGTCTGCTAACTCCGGAGAAACGCCCATTCGCTCTAAGCGCTTAATCAGCATTGCTCTTAGCGGCTCACGGCGTTCTACTTCTTGCCACATCAGGCCAGAAACTTGGTGCTCCAACAGACGACGAATTGACGTCATCTCTTCGCGCATGCTTTCTAGCTCATCGGCCGATTCGTCACGCTCATCACTTGGGCGACGTCGGTCATATCGCGTCGGGTCCAGCTTGGGCGTCGGACGTTCAAATCGATTGTCCTGTGCGATTAGCTTCGCCAAAGGTGAATCTGGTTGATATGGCGCTGGCTTTTCTTGGTTGTAGCAGTCGCGATGCTTATTTTGGCGTTGCAGCAAAGCAGAGAGCGAATCTTCATTTTCTGCTACGTGATCGTCAGCATCTGCTGCACCACCGCTATATTGCTTAAGCATATTAGCGAATCGCTGCGTCATTGAGCCTGTTTTTTCATTGTTACTGTTATTACTGTTCAGGCTAATTTTATCTTCATCTAAATGACGATCTTGGTAACGATCAGCAGAAGACGATGACATTTGACGATGTTCGTTATAGCGATTCGATTGAGAAGCACCGCGATTTTGCTGTGACGCTGCGCTTGCTTGAGACGGATTAGATTCACTATCTATCGCCGCAACAATCGCTACTCCACCAGCCACTTTCTTGTTTGACATGATCACCGCTTCCGCGCCTAAGTCCTCTTTCACTTGGAGCAGCGCCGTTCTCATGTCTTTGGCAAAAAATCGCTTTATTTTCAAACTATGAATCCATTAATGATGCGTGAGATCAGTTACCCACGGCTTGCACAATTCTGATCTGTTTTTCATCCGGGATTTCTTGGTAAGACAGTACCCGGAGATTAGGTATTGTGTTCTTCACAAATTTCGCCAACGTCGAGCGTAATACACCAGAAGTAAGCAGAACGGCAGGTTCGCCTTTCAGTTCTTGTTCCTGTGTCGCTTGGCTTAGTGAAGACTGCAATCGCTCAGCGAGTCCCGGTTCAATCCCCGCGGATTCGCCTCCTGATGCTTGCATAGTTTGATGCAATATTTGTTCCAGTTCAGGTATCAAAGTAATCACTGGTAACTCAGGCTCTATACCATTGATTTCTTGAACAATTAGACGTTTAAGACTAATTCGAACTGCTGCCGTCAATATGTCAGCTTCTTGACTCTTACTTGAGTACTCAGCCAAAGTTTGAACAATCGTGCGAATATCGCGGATTGGAATGGCCTCGTTTAACAAGTTTTGTAGGACTTTCACCACCACACCTAATGGTAATTGGTCAGGAACAAAGTTCTCGACTAACTTAGGCGCGCTGCGTCCCAACATTTCTAATAAATTCTCTACTTCTTCATGACCAATTAGCTGTGATGCGTTGTTGGTCAATAGCTGGCTTAGGTGCGTCGCTAATACCGTTGATGAATCAACAACCGTATAACCCAGAGCCTGCGCGTGCTCACGCTGATCTTCTCGGATCCATACGGCTTCCAGTCCAAAAGCAGGGTCAATGGTTGGCTCACCATCAATCATGCCATACACCTGACCTGGGTTAATCGCTAGCTCTTGATCCGGACGAATCTCTGCTTCGCCCACCGCAACCCCCATCAATGTAATTCGGTAACTGTTTGGGGTCAGCTCAAGATTGTCACGAATATGAACCGCTGGAATTAGGAACCCAAAATCTTGCGATAACTTTTTACGCACGCCTTTTACGCGCTCTAGCAGTTCCCCACCTTGGTCTCTGTCCACCAAAGGGATTAAGCGATAACCGACTTCCAAGCCAATAATATCGACTGGCTGGACGTCATCCCAAGACAGTTCGCGCTGTGAGGAAGGTTCTGTACCTTCGTCTGCTGTTGCTGGTAAAGCGGGCTCTTTCGCTTTCTGCTTCTGCCGTTTGTCGATGAAATATGCCGCTGCACCGGCCGCGACTGCCAGGCTCAAAAACGCAAAGTGTGGCATGCCCGGTACGATGCCCATCACACCAAGAATAGCCGCAGTAATCATCAGCGCTTTTGGGTTGTCGAACATCTGGAAGACCAGTTGTTCCCCCATGTCTTCATCGGTGTTTTGGCGCGTCACCATCATTGCCGCTGCAATCGACAGCAATAGCGATGGGATTTGTGCGACCAAACCATCACCGATTGTCAGTAAGGTATAGATTTCAATCGCTTCACCGAAACCCAATCCATACTGCGCCATACCGATCGACAGACCGCCGACGATGTTGATAAACAGAATCAAAATACCGGCAATCGCGTCACCTTTTACGAACTTCGAGGCACCATCCATCGAGCCATAGAAATCCGCTTCTTTGGTCACTTCAAAACGACGAACTCTTGCCTGCTCTTGGTCTATCAATCCGGCATTCAAGTCGGCATCAATCGCCATTTGCTTACCCGGCAACGCATCAAGCGTAAAGCGAGCACTTACCTCAGAGATACGACCCGCACCTTTGGTCACCACCATAAAGTTGATGATCATTAAGATGAGGAAAACCACTAGGCCGACCGCGTAGTTACCACCAATAACGACGTTACCGAACGCCTCAATTACGTTACCTGCCGCATTACCGCCTTCATGACCATGCAGTAAGACGACACGAGTCGAGGCAACGTTCAAAGCCAAGCGGAGCAACGTGGCGATCAGCAATACCGTTGGAAAAGCAGCGAAGTCCAAAGGGCGACGTGTGTAAACGGTCACTAACAACACCACCATCGACAGCGCGATGTTAAAGGTGAAGAACATATCCAGCAAAAATGCTGGAATCGGCAGTACCACCATCGCTAGGGTGGCCAAAACCATCACCGGAGCACCAATAGCTGGCATTTCACGTTGAGGGATTCGTGGCAATTTATCTGCAAACGGCAGGCTTAACTTCATACTGCGAGAGATCTCAATCGATTGAAGCGTCACGTAAGCTCTTACTATTAATACGCGACCGCTTTAGCCTAAAAGTTTAGGTAGGGTTGATAATTAAAGCGTTTTAAGCAATCTATGTACCATAATTAGCGCCAAAATAATGACTAAACACTCAAATAGAGCTTAGCTTTTGATCAAACGAGCTTTTTTAAGGCTTTACCGCTTTTCGTATCAATGACGGTGCTCGGGCGGGATTGGCAAATCATAATCTTGAATTTTCGGGCGCTGTCCACCTCGTTTTCGGTATTGCTTCAATTGGAATACAAATGCCAAAACCTGAGCGACGGCAGTAAATAACCCATCGGGGATCTCTTGCTCGAGCTCTGTCGTGTGGTACAACGCACGAGCCAAAGGTGGTGCGGGCACAATCGTAATGTCATGTTCGCGGGCGACTTCTCGAATCTTCATCGCCATGTGGTCAGTACCTTTAGCGATCACGACTGGCGCACGGTCTGTCTTCTGTTTATAACGAAGCGCTACCGAGAAGTGCTCTGGGTTAGTAACAATAACATCAGCTTGAGGAACGTCCGCCATCATTCGACGTTGAGCCGCTTCCCTTTGCAACATACGAATACGGCCTTTCACTTCCGGCTTACCTTCAGTCTCTTTGTATTCGTCTTTGACTTCTTGCTTGGTCATTTTTAACTGATCGGCGTGCTGCCAAATTTGAAATGGAATATCGATGGCAACCACAATCAATAGCGAGCAACTGATCAGCAAAATAAAGTTCAGCAAAATATCTAAAGCATGGAAGATGTTTTGCGGATACACATCCATGCTCAATTGAATCAGATCGGCCTGTGATGCTTGGATCAAATAGATGGCGACACCAGTGACCAGAACCACTTTAAGGATTGATTTGATCAACTCTACCCAGCTTTGCATTCCAACCATTCGCTTTAAGCCGCTAAGCGGATTCATTTTCGACAGCTTGGGCATGGCCGCTTGGGCAGAAAAACTGATTCCTCCCACACCTGCTGCTCCAATCATGGCGGCGGTAAACAATGTCGCTAACACCAAAAATAGTGGGAACAACAAATCACTCATCGCGCCCAAAGCGATATCAAACAGTTTTGCAGTATCGAAAATCTCTTCTCGTTGAAGATCAAATAAACGGCTCATGATGGAAAACAATGAACGTGCTAACGCCTCGCCAAACCACATCAATGAAATGGCGCCAACGATCAGCACAGATGCTGATGCAAGCTCTTTAGATCGAGCGACCTGCCCCTTTTCTCTGGCTTGTTGTAACCGTCGGGGCGTGGCTTCTTCGGTGCGTTCCTGACCGTCTGATTCTGCCAAATCTTAGCACTCCAAGCGAATAAGCCGACAAATCTGCGCCTCACCCACTGTCCAGAACATTTCATAATGACTGTATAGACCAGCCAGTATGTACCAACAAAGTAATAGACCCACCATCAAAGCAAAAGCAAAACCAAGCGAGAAGATATTCAGCTGTGGTGCGGCACGGGTCATTACACCAAACGACAAGTTAATGGTCAGTAGCGCAATAATGCCAGATAGAGACATACTCAGTGCCGTTTGGAACATAATACCAAGCCAGCCTGCCATTTCACGGAAATCAACCGCGTTGAGCGAGCCGGAGCCAATCGGCAAAGTTTTAAAACTGAACACCACCAATTGCAGCATTTTTAAGTGTCCATCGGTGGCAAGGAAAAACATTGTCGTTAAGAACATGAATAACTGGCCAAGCAATGGCGTGTTCTGACCATTTGCGGGATCAACCATAGAAGCAAAGCCCAAACTTGATTGCATACCCAATATTTGACCAAGTAGGACAAAGGTTTGAATCATAAATTGAGTAACCATACCCATCGCTATGCCGATGATTATTTGCTCGGCAATGGTCATGAAGCCACGAAACGAGAGTAGCTCAATGTCTTGAGGTACGGCGGGGATGGCTGGCATGACAGCGAAAGTGATGGCTAAACCGAGGTAAAGGCGGATTCTTGGCGAAACAAATCGGGCCCCGGTTACTGTCATCACCATCAACATGGATGAGATACGAACATAGGGCCAGAAGTAGTTTGCGATCCAATCTAAGACAACGCTAGTGGGGTACTCCATAGGCGCCTCTAATAAAGCACCTGAGGTAAGCGTTCAATCAAGCCATAGAAATATTCCATCAACATTTGCGTCATCCAATGCCCAAACAGCATCAGGGCCAAAAGCGTGACAATCAAACGCGGTAAGAAGCTCAATGTTTGTTCGTTGATGGATGTCGCAGCTTGAAAAATCGCGACTACAAGGCCGATAAGCAAGCTTGGGATGATAATAGCGCAGACCATGATAAGCACCATCCAAAGTGCTTCACGGAAAAGCTCGACAAACATTTCTGGTGTCATGTCTTATCCTCTATCTGCGCTTATCTAAAGGGCAAAGCTGCCCGCAAGTGTCGAGAGTATCAAGTTCCAACCATCGACCAATACGAACAACATCAACTTGAACGGCAACGAAACAATCATTGGTGACAACATCATCATACCCATTGCCATCAGTACCGAAGCGACTACAAGGTCAATAATCAAAAACGGCAAGAAGAGCATAAAGCCAATTTGGAATGCAGTTTTTAGCTCTGAGGTGATAAAAGCCGGAATCAACACCGCCATCGACACATCTTCTGGATTCTCGACTTGCTCTCCTGACATGGTTACGAACGTCTCCAAGTCTTTGATTCGGGTCTGCTTAAGCATAAATGCTTTCATTGGCGCTTGTGCAGCATCAAACGCTTCTCGCGCCGTGACTTGCTCGTTCAAATAAGGCTGAACAGCTTTGTCGTTGATTTCGTTCAGGACAGGAGACATAACAAAAAAGGTCAAAAACAGCGCAATACCAATAATAACCTGATTAGAAGGCGTTTGTTGCAAACCCATTGCCTGACGCAATATCGACATCACCACCACAATTCGAGTGAACGAGGTCATCAGAATCACCATGGCAGGCAAGAAGCCAAGCATGGTCATTAACGCTAAAATTTGTAGTGTAACCGAGTAGTCTTCACTGCCATCAGGGTTCGTGGTCATGGTGAATGCTGGAATACCACCGCCACTAGAAACGGACATAGCACGGCTAGCACCAGTATCACTTTGCATAGCCTGAACTGTAACACTACTTCCATCGGCTAAGTTATCTGGCAGCGCTGACTCCTCTGCTTCAGCAAAGGTAAATGAAGAAAACAGCACGCCGACAAAAAGTAACAACGTACTCAGGAGCAAACGAATTGGATTACCCTTTGTCATGTTTTTTGATCAGCTGGCTAAATTGAGTCGCAAAAGCATTGGTCGCCAACTCTTCCTCTTTCAGTGGCTTATCTAACTTGGCTAAAGTTTGGATCGATTGGCTAGTAATCCCAACCAAAAACTGTTCTTCACCCACTTGAACTACTGCGATTCTTTCTTTTGTACCCACTGGCAACTGACTCACTATACGCAAGCCCTTTTGTTGTCCCATCGCTGGCACTTGCATACGTTTCAGCAACCAAGCCAGCAAAAGAATCACGCCGATTACAAGCACAAGCGAGCCAAGTGTCGTCGCAAGATCCAGATTATTTGGTGCGGCAGCAAATGCATAAGGAGCACTTAGCATTAAGCTCAGTGCTCCAGTGATTTGCTTCAATCGCATTTTGATTGAACGACTCATCTTAACGCAGCTTCTTAATTCGTTCAGTTTGGCTGATCACATCCGTCAAACGGATACCAAACTTATCGTTGACGACCACGACTTCGCCGTGAGCAATCAAAGTACCGTTAACCAATACGTCGAGCGACTCACCGGCTAGACGATCCAACTCAACAACCGAACCTTGGTTAAGCTGCAACAGGTTCCGAATGCTAATTTGAGAACGACCGACTTCCATCGAAATCGTCACCGGGATATCCATAATAGTGTCGAGTTTACGACGCTCATCTTCGCTAATTGGGCTTGAAGTGTCTTTTAGCTCTTCCAGTGGCGCAGCCAATACTTCATCTACGTCTACAGAAGGGGCAGACGGGTCTTCGCCAAGAGCGGCTGCCCATTCGTCTGCTAGCTTTTGATCGTCACTTGGTTCCATTTTTCTATC
>NZ_JAWPOL010000348.1:0-1086 GCF_033391095.1 Vibrio sp. Vb0667
GTAAAGTCGAGCGGTTTTACACCGGCAGCAACACGAGAAGGATAAGACATTGTCAGCGCAATTGGTGTTGCCATATCTGGCTCTCCCATTTGCGCCAGTACCGAACCATCACGATACTGAACCATTGAATGGATCACGGATTGCGGGTGAATAATCACTTTTAACTGGTCACGAGCCGCATTGAATAGCCATTTTGCTTCAATGTACTCAAGACCTTTATTCATCATAGTCGCAGAATCGACCGAAATCTTTGGCCCCATAGACCAGTTAGGGTGCGCGATTGCCTGTGCTGGCGTTACGCTGTCGAGATCGGCAATGTCAGCGTAACGGAATGGACCGCCAGATCCGGTTAACAGAATACTAGAAATGCCATGCTCATCTAAGTTACAGCGGCCAAGATTGGTTTGAACTTGCTGTGGTAGGCACTGGAAAATAGCATTATGTTCACTGTCTACTGGCAGCAACTCTGCCCCGTATTGTTCAACGGCATCAATAAACAACTGCCCAGACATGACAAGCGCTTCTTTATTCGCCAGCAATACGCGCTTGCCCGCTTTAACGGCCGCCATGGTTGGCAACAAACCCGCTGCACCAACGATGGCTGCCATTACGCTATCTACTTCTTCTAATGAAGCCACATGACAAAGTGCATCAACACCACCTAACACTTCTGTATTTGGTGAAATGGTGTGGATTTCTGATTGCAGAGCAACAGCCGCAGCCTTATCCGCCATTACCGCGAATTTAGGCTGCCATTGGCGACAAAGTGCCACCATCTTTTCAACGTTAGTGCCAGCCGCTAGTGCGACCACAGAAAACAGCTCTGGGTTTTGTTCAACCACTTTTAAGGTGCTTGCACCTATTGTGCCTGTTGCACCAAGAAGCGTTAACTTTTGCATGATGTAAGACCGTTAGAAAAATTCAGGAGCGATGAAGCCGCTCCCGATAAATTAGAATACGTAGTATAGAAGAGCAAAGACTGGAAATGCAGCAGTCAGGCTATCGATGCGATCTAATACGCCACCGTGGCCTGGAATGATGTTACTGCTGTCTTTGATGCCAGAAACACGCTTAAACATGCTTTCG
>NZ_JAWPOL010000349.1:0-1086 GCF_033391095.1 Vibrio sp. Vb0667
GGCTTAAGGTGAAGCCGTCTTGCTCGGATTCTGCAACCCAATCAAAATGAACGAAGTAACCACCTTCATTTAGCAACGAATGGGCAATGTCTAACGATGATTCCACATCATCGACAAAAGCAAGGACAGAAGACGCAACCACAAGATCAAATTGTCCGCGGAAAGCAGGATGTTGCGCCACTAAACCTCGTGATAATGCATCTACGACTGGCTCAACGTTGAGTAACTCTTTTTTGTCGAGCTCTTCAATCATGGCTTCAGACGCATCTAACGCCACAATATCCTTAACAATGGGTGACAACAATTGGCTTAATTGCCCGGTGCCGCATCCAAAATCTAAAACTTTAATGCCATCAAGCTGAGTTAGCTGTTGTAACTGTGCAAACACCGACTGCGCAAATTGCTCTGTTGCTGGGTTCGATTCCCAGTTCTTTGCTAAGCCGTCCCAATCTTGTGCCATCGTGGCCTCCATGTTCACTTCTTATAGCCCACATATCACTATGTGACGTCAAAATGCAGTTGGCGCATTTTGAAATTAATAGGCTATAGGGTACCGCAAAACCGCTAAAAGACCATAGACTTATCTGGCGAATTACTATTTTTTTCGATAATCTTTCACAGCTTTGGGAGCACATCTCTATCGTGCCCTACTTTATTGCAAATTCTTAATTGGTTGTGTCAAATCATGAACTTAACTCAGGTAGAAGCTTTCTGCACTATCGCAGAGTGTGGCTCAGTCTCCGAAGCTGCGCGGCAGTTAGACTGTAACCGAACCAAACTCAGCATGTCGATCAAGGCATTAGAAAAAGAGCTCGATGTTGAGTTGTTCACAAGAACAGGAAACCAACTGACGCTTTCGGAAGCGGGAAAAGCAATTTACAAAGATTGCGAGTATTTATTGGTCACAGCTCAACGAATCAGAAAAACATGCGCGCAAATCTCCGAAGGCTTCAACGCCGAAGTCTGGGTGGCGCGTGATGACTCACTGCCAGACGATTTGTGGCAAGAACTGTCTCACCGACTCAACAATCGATTCCCTTCTACAACGTTTAACCTCATCTTGGCCTCTAGTGGTGACTTGGCTAA
>NZ_JAWPOL010000350.1:0-1085 GCF_033391095.1 Vibrio sp. Vb0667
TACTTTCAGCAGCAATGCGTGGCCTAGTAATGGGCGCGTCACAACGTATGGTGACGGTTACGGTTGTTTTTGCTGGTATCATTTCAAACACCGCTTCTGAGCTTGGCTACGTGGTTCTTATCCCACTAGCTGCAATGCTTTTCCATTCCCTTGGTCGTCATCCTCTTGCTGGTCTTGCGGCAGCATTTGCTGGTGTATCGGGCGGTTACTCAGCAAACCTTCTAATTGGTACTGTTGACCCACTGCTTTCAGGTATTACTGAGACAGCAGCTCAAATGATTGACCCGACTTACACTGTTGGACCAGAAGTAAACTGGTACTTCATGTTTGTGTCGACGTTCTTCATCGCGGGTATGGGTGCATTCGTTACAGAGAAAATCGTTGAGCCGAAACTTGGCAAGTACAACGAAGAAGAAGCGGCTGAAGATTTGTCTAACGACAAAATGGGCAACCTAACTGACCTTGAGAAGAAAGGTCTGAAAGTTGCAGGTCTTGCTGTGTTGGTTGTGTCTGCTTTGTTGGCTTGGACGATTGTTCCAGAAGACGGCATCCTACGTTCAGACGCTGGCACTGTTGCAGGATCCCCATTCCTGAAAAGTATCGTCGCTTTCATCTTCGTATTCTTTGCTATCCCTGGCTTTGTATACGGTAAAGTCGTTGGCACGATGAAAACCGACCGTGATGTTATCGATGCGATGTCTAAATCAATGTCTTCGATGGGCATGTACATCGTGTTGGTGTTCTTCGCTGCGCAGTTTGTTGCTTTCTTTAAGTGGACGAACTTTGGCCAAGTATTTGCCGTTGCAGGTGCTGACTTCCTGCAAAGCATCGGTCTGACTGGCCCAATGTTGTTCTTCGCATTCATTCTGATGTGTGGCTTCATTAACCTGATGATCGGTTCTGCATCGGCGCAGTGGGCCGTGACAGCTCCTATCTTCGTGCCAATGCTAATGCTAGTGGGTTATGCTCCAGAAACCATTCAAGCGGCTTACCGTATCGGTGATTCAACCACGAACATCATTACACCGATGATGAGCTACTTTGGTTTGATTTTGGCGGTAGCGACTCGCTATATGAAGAATCTA
>NZ_JAWPOL010000351.1:0-1084 GCF_033391095.1 Vibrio sp. Vb0667
AGTGAAAAATCATCCCCTAGCTTATCGTACGCGTTGAGCACTTCTCTAAATCCTCTCAGGTACAAATAATCTTTAGTTAAGCCACCACCGCGGTATACGCGCGAAGGAATGGTAAAGGCTTGAACGTCAGACGCTTTGTACTGCTCCTTCAGCAACATAAAGGTGTGGCGGAAATCGCGCTCTTTAATCATAGATTCTACAGCAAGCACGCGAAGAGCTAAGGTTCTTAAACGTTTGATACTGAAGTGTCCAGAGAGGTACTCACACAAAATGGCCAACCCTTCCTGCGTATTGGTATTGGCAGGGCAACCTAAACTAAGCACTTTAAGTGGCTGTTGACGGCCATTAAGCGTAGTTAGCAAATGCACGCCCATCTCGTGGTGTGCCAGCGCTTCAAGCTCGTCAGTTGTGATGTGCGCAGCGCTGTTAATCTTCACTCGAGAGCCTGACACCAAAGCGTTTGCTAGCATGCCATCTAAGATTTGAATTTCACATTCATACCCATTTTTATCGGCGAAGCTTTGCATGAAATGAGCAATGGAGCGGCTATCATGCTCTGGTTTGCTCTCTTCTTCTGTCGGCAGATGCAAAATGAAATGTGCGTTAGCAATGTCTTTCGCACTTGGTTCACCGTAATAGCGCAGAGAGTTGTATAGGAACTCTTGCGTACCTATGGTGTTGACTTGATCAAGTTTGTCGGCGTAAGACTGAATGACATCCTCATAAAGCTTTTGTAACTGAGCATCTTCGATGTGTTCCAAAGGCAATTCGTACAAACGGCGTTTTGACTGATGAGTGTCAAGAGGCGCTTTCTGGTACTGAAAGTTAGGTTCTTGCGAGTACTTATTACTGATGAACCTTTCTCGCTCTTGGGCGTAATTAAGCGGGTTTACGCTGCTAAGAATATCAATATCAGTGACTAATTGAGTGAGGTTTACATCTATTGCTAATAGCTGGCTAGAAATTGGTTCATTAAACTGAGCCATGTCGTTCAACTCCATGTGAAGGTAAGACCTTTTCAACTAAGCGCAGAGTACCTGTCAGTCATCGAAGACAACTATGGGAGGCAAGAGCCGTTATCCAC
>NZ_JAWPOL010000352.1:0-1084 GCF_033391095.1 Vibrio sp. Vb0667
TGAAGCAGCGAGCCGAGTAGGCTAATGGCAAATAGCCGTGGCTAAAGACTTCGACTTCGAATTTGTTACGAATCCCTAAGTCTTCACATTGTGTCAGAGTATCGCTTAGCCATTCACGAGATAGCTCAACCGGCATACACCAACGAGTCATCCCTTGTTTTAAAAACAGGTTCAAGGTGTGTGCGTTGTAAGTGTTAATTGCTGGGCCAACGACAAATGGGACTTTGTGTTCAGACGCCAGTTGAACTGCGGACACGTCATTTGCTTCAATCGCAAAGTCACCATTATCGATATACTTCTTCATGATATTGACTTCGCTTGGTGCTTCCAACAATGCCATGGTGGAAAGTACCACTTGCTTACCGGATGCCGATAGGTCTTTGGCAATATCGAACCAATGAGCAGGTTTCATCTCGCGACGTTTTGAACAAACGGTTTCACCCAAGTAGATAATGTCTGCCGAGCTTTCTTTTGCTTGTAAGTAAAATGCTTCGATATCTTGTTTTGGCCAGAAGTACAGCAGTGGGCCAAGTGCGTATTTCATTGAATTTTCCATCTTAACCTCTACTGCCATTTACGGTGGTATGCACCCAGCGTGGTTTGCGTACCTTCAGAAACGTTAGCCAGGGCGGCATCCCAAGCTGCTTCGACTTGGTAAGCTTCTGGGTTTGCTTGGTAACGATCAATTGCTGCGCGCCAAGTGCGAGTAACTTGCTCTACATAAGCAGGGCTGCGTTGACGGCCTTCAATTTTTACCGACGCTACGTTTGCTGCAAACAGTTCAGGAAGCATAGAGAGAGTATTTAAACTGGTTGGTTCTTCCAGCGCGTGGTAACGTTTTTTCTCGCCTTCAATTTCAGCTTCAAAGCGGCCTTTACAAAGCGTTGGATAGCCTGCGTTTTCACCCGCGCAGTAACGGTCGATCAAAATGTTGTTTAATCGAGACTCCAAGCCTTGTTCAGTTTCTTGCCAGCGCACGTATTTCGCTGGAGAGCAGGCTCCGACCGTATTTGGTGATTCACCCGTCATGTAAGACGACAAGTAACAACGACCTTCAGACATGATGCACAGACTGCCAAACGCA
>NZ_JAWPOL010000353.1:0-1084 GCF_033391095.1 Vibrio sp. Vb0667
CGCAGGGGGATAACGTCGATGCTGAAAATTGGTGATAAAGAATTTCAATCACGCTTGTTCACAGGAACAGGCAAATTTTCTAATAGCCGTTTAATGGCCGAAGCCATCCAGGTTTCAGGTTCACAGCTCGCGACGATGGCGCTTAAACGTGTGGATGTACATGATCAGCAAGATGACATTTTGCAGCCTCTGATTCACGCCGGTGTGAATTTGCTACCGAACACCTCTGGCGCTAAAAATGCCAAAGATGCTGTTTTTGCTGCGCAGCTTGCTCGCGAAGCGTTGGGCACAAATTGGGTCAAACTGGAGATCCATCCCGACCCGAAATACTTAATGCCTGACCCGATAGAAACCTTAGCCGCTGCCGAACAGCTCGTGCGAGAAGGCTTTATTGTGTTGCCATATTGCCATGCCGATCCGGTGTTATGTAAACGACTGGAAGGAGTTGGCTGTGCTGCGGTGATGCCATTGGGTGCGCCGATTGGTTCGAACAAAGGTATCGCTTCGCACGATTTTCTAGAAATCATTATTGACCAAGCGAACGTACCTGTTGTCGTGGATGCGGGAATTGGTGCGCCTTCACATGCGGCAAGAGCGATGGAAATGGGCGCGGACGCCGTGTTGGTCAATACGGCCATCGCTGCCGCAAGTAATCCCGTTGCGATGGCGAAAGCGTTCAAGATGGCAGTCGAGTCAGGTCGTATGGCTTATGAAGCTGGGCTTGCAGGGAAAGTTTCTCATGCCGTTGCTTCCAGTCCGCTAACGGCTTTTCTCGATGAACTGTAGAAGTGAGGGTTCAATATGAGCTTTTATGATCGCTTTCAGCAGCTCGATTGGGATGACATATCCATGTCGATTTATGCCAAAACGGAGCAGGATGTGGAAAGGGCGCTAGCAAAACCCAAACGAGATTTGGAAGATTTTAAAGCGTTGATTTCTCCTGCTGCTGAACCGTACTTAGAGCAGATGGCAAAGCTTTCTTATTCGCTGACGCGTAAGCGTTTTGGCAACACTATGTCGCTATATATCCCGCTGTACCTCTCTAATCTTTGCGCCAACGCTTGTACCTATTGTGGCTTCTCTA
>NZ_JAWPOL010000354.1:0-1083 GCF_033391095.1 Vibrio sp. Vb0667
AGTTTTATTGATGACCTTCTAGCTCGGCTTGATATTGTCGATATCATCGACGCACGTGTGAAACTTAAGAAAAAAGGCAAAAACTACGGCGCTTGTTGCCCATTCCACAACGAGAAAACACCGTCATTCAGTGTGAGCCAAGAGAAGCAGTTCTATCACTGTTTTGGCTGTGGTGCACATGGTAACGCCATCGACTTTATGATGGAGTTTGAACGCCTAGAGTTCGTTGAAGCGATTGAAGAACTTGCCTCTTATCTAGGTTTGGACGTTCCTCGCGAACAACGTAGTGGTGGCGGTGGGCAGTTCAAATCTGGACCGCAAGCAAGTAGCAGTGAAAAACGCAGCGTATACGATTTAATGGGTAGCATTGCCCAGTTTTACCGTAACCAACTCAAACAACCTTCGAGCAAGGTCGCGATTGAATACCTAAAAGACCGTGGTCTATCTGGTGAAATCGTTCAGAAATTTGGCATTGGTTACGTGGCTGACGAATGGGATTTAGTCCGTAAAAACTTCGGCCAGAATAAAGACAATCAAGACATGCTTGTCACTGGTGGCATGCTGATTGAAAACGACAAAGGCAACCGTTATGACCGCTTTCGTGGTCGTATTATGTTTCCAATTCGTGACCGTCGTGGTCGAGTAATTGGCTTTGGTGGTCGAGTACTTGGTGAAGGTACGCCAAAATATCTCAACTCACCGGAAACACCAATATTCCATAAAGGCAAAGAGCTTTATGGCCTGTACGAAGTGTTACAAGCGCATCGTGAACCAGCACAAATTTTGGTGGTTGAAGGCTATATGGACGTTGTCGCTCTGGCTCAATACGGCGTAGATTATTCCGTCGCTTCGCTAGGCACTTCGACAACGGGCGATCATATTCAAATGTTGTTCCGCCAAACCAATACCGTTGTGTGTTGTTACGATGGCGACCGAGCAGGTAAAGAAGCGGCATGGCGAGCGTTAGAAAACGCACTTCAATTCCTCAAAACCGGGAACACATTGAAGTTCTTATTCTTACCTGATGGGGAAGACCCAGACAGCTACGTTCGTAAATACGGCAAAGCAGCGTTCGAGCAACAA
>NZ_JAWPOL010000355.1:0-1083 GCF_033391095.1 Vibrio sp. Vb0667
AGCTCAAACTTTGACTGGTAACGCGCAAATTTCTGCCAGTGATGATAATTCCCACACTAAAAATGTCGTATTGATAATACTTTTTATCTAACATTTTGTAATAAAAACAATAATCCTGTATACATCTCGCCGAAAACTAATAAAAATTATAGAAGTATCGTCTATGTCAGCCAATTTTTCTCAGAAAGCTCAAGAAACTCTCGTCGGAGAACTTGAAGAACTCGTTTCGACCACTAACTTAAAAGGCGTTATTACTTATTGTAATGACGCGTTTTGTCGCGTTGCAGAATACACGCACGAGGAGTTAGTCGGCCAGAATCATAATATCGTCCGTCATAGTGACATGCCTAAAGCCGCTTTTGGTGATATGTGGGCACGCCTTAAAGAAGGCAAAGCGTGGCGAGGTATGGTTAAAAACAGCACCAAATCTGGCGGTTATTACTGGGTAGATGCCTACGTAACGCCTATCTATGAAAAAAACCAAGTTGTCGGTTATCAATCTGTGCGCGTTAAGCCCAAGCGTGAATGGGTGGATATTGCTGCAAAAGCTTACAAGGGGATGCTAGCCGCCGAGAAAGCGGGTAGAACCTGGTCGTTAAAAATTAACGAAACGGTTCGCTATGCGATTCTACTGGGTGCATTAACTGCACCTGCCGCAGCGTACGCACTATCTGTTGAAGGTCCGCTTGCTTGGCTTGCAAGTGCATTACCAGCGAGCGTCTTAGCGTTATTGTTCCGCCAAGAGTTGATTGATACGCCGCAACAGCTCAAAAAGCTGCAAAAGCAGTATGACAGCGTGAGCCGTTTGATCTATTCAGGCAATAGCGCATTTTCGATTGCTGATTTCCATATCAAAATGTTGTCTGCAAGGATTCGAACCGTATTGGGAAGAATGACCGATTCGGCGCTGCCACTGCAAAATTGCGCTGAAGAACTCAGTCAAACAACTGCTGAGGTTTCAGCCGCGTTGAACCAACAAAACAGTGATATTCGACGCGTGCGAGATGCGACGCAAGAAGTGGAATCTTCAGCGAACTCGGTATCTTCAAGCACTAACGATGCGCATATGCTGATTGATGACAC
>NZ_JAWPOL010000356.1:0-1082 GCF_033391095.1 Vibrio sp. Vb0667
CTGTTGGTAGCGATACAAAATGCCTTGCTCCCAGTTGGCTCCCGCCGGTAAGTATTCCCAAGTGGTGTAGTTGATTTCTGCCGGAGTGGTTGACCAGCGCACCATGATGTTCATTTGCGCCAAATTGGCTTTCGGTTCGTCATTGTTTACCCACCACATATCGGCAAACTCGCGGGTGACATCTTGGGTGTATAGGCTTGCATCGGTTGGGCAGGTCTCGGCGCTGCGTGGCAATCGCATCACTTGTTGGTGGCGCATTAACAGACACGATTGTGTCATGGATTGCTGGTGGTATTGGGTTTGCTGCCACACGCCGAGGTAGTCGATGTCGTGTTCGCTGGTGTTAGGGTAGGAAAACCACAGCATTTCAGTGCGGTTGCTGTGTTGGATGTGTTTGTTGCGCCCGAGACCTTGTACTTTCTCCATAAAGAGCTCAGTGCTTGGGTCAAAATTCATCGCGACTGAGCGATATTTCCAGTCGCCTTCATCGTCAAAGTCTTCGAGAGAGAAGCCGTTCAAGTCGTTGCGGGTGCATCCTGTGATAGAGCAACCAACAAGGTTAAACCAATCCGCAAATTTGCTAATCGGCTCGACAATATCTTCCGTAATTTGGTGATTCGGCGATATGAAGCAACCTTGAAAATGGTCGCCAACACTCGGGTGTTCAATTAACGAATCTTTGGTGATGGTGAATCGGGTCTCACCAAAAGGGGGGCGATATTTGGGGTGATGTTTATAGCGCAGATCGTAGGCACAAGCGCGGCCCTGCCAATCTTTCTTTTTGATCACGATGTTTTTGAACGTGATGCCGCGAGGTTCAAAGATGATCTCATCAGAGGCAAAGTTTTCCTCAATGTACTGCTGGCTTTCGTTCAAGTGATCAATCGCCTCATCGACAGAAACCCAGTCGAGGTTGAGATGTCGTTTAGCGTCATCCAGATAATTGAGATCGAGACTCTTGAGCTGGCTTTGAAAGCGAGGATCAGACAACACACGGTTGGCTAAGACAATTTCCTCACGATTCTCGGGCGTGCTGTCGAGAGAAAGCAGCAGACGCGTCATATTGATGCTGCGGCTAGGTT
>NZ_JAWPOL010000357.1:0-1082 GCF_033391095.1 Vibrio sp. Vb0667
CTTTTATTAAACGCGAAGAACGTTCATCAACTTGCGTGACTCCGGGGATCGCTCTGCCGCATGTGATGTTTTCAGGTGTTGACCATATTTCTATTGCCGTTATTGCAAATGAAAAATCGATGGATTGGGCTTCAAAGATGGGTGATGTTCATCTGGCTATAGCACTGGTGATGCCAGAAAAGCCGACCCGAGAACAGATCATTGCGGCCACTAACCTCACACGAAATCTGCTTACCGATCAAATGGCGGAACGCCTACTACTAACAAAAAGCAGCGTCGACTTACAAGCGCTGCTGATGTACGCCATGTCGAGGCTGCTCGCCTAAACTTCTCTATGATTTACGCACTCTGACTGAAGGTTTAAATCGAACCACGATATTCCGTCGGCGTTCTGCCTGTACGGTTCTTAAATACTCGGCAGAAATAGTTCACGTCTTTAAATCCACAGCGCACTGACACGTCATTGAGTTTGAAGTTGTATTTCTTGAGCATAAACTTCGCACGATCCACGCGTACCCAAGTAATGTAGTCTGCCAAGGTCATGTGCCCCTGCTGACGGAACAAGCGCGACAAATGGTTCGAGGAAATACTGAATCTCGACGCAATGCTGTCACGCGTGATTGGGCGATGGAAGTTCTCTTGAATGTAGATACAAATCCCTTGATAGAGATCTTGCACACGGCTATGTGACTGCTGCTCGACTGGAGCATCCAACATCGTCTTCGCGTATTGCAGTAATGCTTGCAGTAAAAGCTCATCCATTGGTTTTTTAGTATTCTCACGAGCCAGTGAGCTCAACGCTTCTAAGATGTTATCTATCGCAAATCCTGAGCGTGTTTGGATGCTATGCTTTTGAATATCGTAAAAGTTTGCCTCACCTTTGCGTTTGCTCACCAAACTTAACCCAAGTTGTCGACGCCCAAACAAAATACTTAACACTGAGCAATCGGTATCCCAGTCTGGTTTATTCCAACAGTTAGGTGGAATAAATATCGCGTCGCCTTTTTTAGCAACGATGTGCGTTACTTTTCGATCATGACTTTCCATTTCATTAATATATTCCCCATCCAGAACTAACTCTA
>NZ_JAWPOL010000035.1:0-38631 GCF_033391095.1 Vibrio sp. Vb0667
ATTTTGTTCGGCTCAATGAATACTGAACATTCCTTTCGCTAATAAATAGCAGAAGTAATGTTTGAATTGACTGTGCTCTTATTGGTTTTCACTTTTGAAAAAGCAAAACAAAACAGCTCAAGGCTGCTTCCCAATTCGAATGGTCACTTCGTTTCATTGAAACCTAATTTGATACCGAAGTATCTAATTGGATTATCATCAACGAGTGCCCACACAGATTGATAGGTCTATATTGTTAAAGAGCTTGCTTTACGAGAAGTTTTTCTCTCAAAGCGGAGGTGCATTCTAGCGATTTAGTTGTTAGTGTCAAACACTTTTTTAAACTAATTTTTTGTAGAAGCTTTTTACCTCTTCGACCCTGCTAAAGCCTTGTGGCGTCTGCCGTGTCGATGGATGCGCATTATAGGGAGAAGATTTTCTTTGGCAATACTAAAAGTGCATTTTTTCTAAAAAAACATGCCAAATGGATACTTTCCATCCAACCCTAAAATTACCCAGAAATAACACTCAGGATTTATACAATTTACCCACAAAAAGCTGTGGATAACTACTCATCACTATCAAAGAAATAAGAAATACGCGAACGCGGATTTAGATACTCTTTTACTTTATCCGGTAATTTTGACGGATGAATCGCGTTAACTATCTTTATATCTTTTGAGGCAAGATCAATGATTGGCGCTTGCGTCCTTGGTACTGATGGATCGTAAACCAAGACATTCGGGAATAATAAATGCGATGCATTCACTGAGATAACCAGGCCGACCATATTATTAGAAAGCTGAACTACGGTACCCGGAGGAAACACGCCCATAAACTTAATTAGGATGTTCAGGTTCTTTTCTTTATATAGGTGTTTACAGTTCTTATATAAATGAGAGAGTGCGGTATAAGGAATCTTTTGATCTGAGACTATCGGTGTATGACACAAGTTATCAAACGCATTGGCTACAGCAATAATTTGAGCAAACTCGTTGATCTCATCTCCTTTCAGGCCTTTAGGATAACCAGACCCATCTCTTAGCTCATGGTGCTGCGCGATCACAATTCTCGCGACTTCGGGAAAAGCCTCGATTTGACTCGCAAGATCGACGCCATATTTAGTGTGTAACTTTAAGTAGTTGGTTTCTGGCTCTGTTAGAGGTAGTTGCTTTCTTAATATTGCAGTCGGGATTTTTATTTTCCCGATATCATGGAATAGTGCGGAGAAGGAAAGCTCTTTCAACTGTGCTGCTGAGTACCCTTTAGCACGGCCAATCATCATCGAGATAACAGCCACGTTCAATGAGTGGAAATAAATATCTTCAAACTCATTTTTTCCGTTCATCAGATGTAACGTAACATTATCATCGCACATTAACTTCTCGACGATATCTTCAATAAGAAGCTTTGCTTCATCAACTGCTGCTGTCGGACGGTTACGGATTTTAGTCATGACTGAACGCATACGTGCCAGAGAGCGCTCAAACTCTTTTTCACACTGAATCACGCGTCGACGGTATGCACTTAACTTTTCTATGCGGTTCTGTTTTTCTTGCCACATTTTTTGAGTTTCATGATCTAACGACGCTTCATTTGTTACTCTGTCAGCTTGTCTTTGATCAACAGGGAGTGGAACGGCATCGCTTTGCTCTGGATTAAAGTAAACGAACTTTACGCCGAGGTGGCGGATCATCTCGACTTGCTCTTGGTCTTTAATCTTAAAGCTATTGAGTAGAAAGGGGTGATCGTTCCACTTTAGCGGAAGACGGATATGTAATCCGGGTTGAATACGATCGACCGTTAGTTTAATGGCTGCCACTTATTCACTACTGATTTATATTTCTTAAGAGAGTTAGAATACTAGTAAATTTTGTGAATAAATTCATCAGTAACTATCAAAACATCAAACCGTTATTTCTAAGCGACTCACTTAATTAGATAGAAGTAAGCTACTTTAAGGAGCGATCTGCTTTGCGTATTTTAAGCTTGGCCTCGAACACTGGCTTGTCTATTACTTCTTGATCTTTGACTAGCCCCATTAACGTTTGTACCGCTACACGGGCCATGTCACTGATAGGAAAGTGCACTGCTGATACTGTAGGGTAAAGACTTTCACAAAGATCAACACTGTCAAAGCTAGTTAATGAGATTTGCTCTGGTACAGAAATACTGTGCTCGTGTAAGTATTGCATTGCGCCAACCGTCATTTCTTCACTGCATGAAAAGACAGCCGTCACATCAGGGTGTCGTTGTAAAATTGCAGCCATTGCATCATAACCACTTTGCCGGCCATAATTCCCTTCTTCACACCAGCTTTCATCAATATCTATACCAGCATCCTTCATTGCATCAATATACCCAAGCTTTCTCAATACACTGTTATGACGTTGGGATGGACCGGCAATACAAGCAATCTTTCGATGACCACCAGCTAAAAGGTGCTCAACGGCAATACGGCTTGCATGATGATGGTTAAAGGTAACACAACGCTCTTCTATTCCTTCCACGTAGCGATCCAGGAGAACGAAAGGTGTTGGTTGTTTAGCTAATTCACGTAAGTCATCATCTGACAAATAACGACTATGAAGTACATAGCCGTCACAACGTAAATCATTAAAACGCTGAATTGCCTCTTTTTCACCTTGTGCAGAATGATGGCCTTGAGCTGTAATCAAAAACTTCTTATGAATATCCAGCTCGGTCTGAACCTGCTCCATCATCTCGCCAAAGAAGCCCCCCGTATAGTAAGTCACCAATAACCCAACCATATTACTGGATGAGGTTGCGAGTGAACGAGCAATTGCACTGGGACGATAATTCAATTGCGCCATAGCTTGCTCTACTTTTTTTCGAGTTTCCTCGCGAAATTTCCCCTCTCCATTAATAATTCGAGAAACGGTAGAGCGATTTACACCGGCGAGTTCGGCTACATCTTTAATCCTTGCCATAATGCTATTGGGTCCAACTGCAATTGTTATTAAATATTCGTTTGTATAGAACGGCTGCCAGCAATTCGTAAGGTGCTATAGGGGGCGAAGCTGGCAGCCTTTAATCATACACTGACCATTTGATTGGTAGAAACAAGCTCAGAGTAATCCGTGACAGTTATACCATGATGAGCTAACTGTTCTTTTAAAATGGGAGAGGTAAGAACTTGTAACTCTAGCTCTCGCTGAAGCGCATAACCACTCTGTAAGATAAGCGCCGGATCGGCCTCTGCCGGGTGGCACATCACCTCAACCAAGTCATAGTCAGCTTTTAAGCTCAATAGATGTGCCATTAAGCCATCCAAGCTCACTTTTTGATCATAAAACTCATCAGTAAAGATATACCTGATTGTCATCGATTCTTGACACAAGCCAGTGCCCCGCAGTGGCACTCGGTATTCATTCGCTACTTCTTTAATAACGGGCAAAATTTGAGGGTGAGTATGCGCGTGATGATGGCTATCTAAGTGGCTTAGCTCTAACCCAAGCGATAAAAAATGTTCCACCTGAGCTTTTGCTTCATCATAAACGACCTGAGTTTCGAAGTCCTGCTTACTCCAAAGTTCGTCATAGTTGATAAAGTGCGCTCGGCCGTTGGTCAAGTTAGGATGCTTCGTTATAGGCACACCTGCTGTAAACCTAAGATGAACGCCAACTTTCAAGCCTGAATTATGGCGAGCTAGTTCTAAGGCATGTTGCTCAGCATCCATACCCACCATCATGGTGGTTGAATGAACCACACCTTGCTGATGAGCTTTAACGATGCCGTTATTTACACCTCTCGTTAAACCAAAATCATCAGCATTAAAAATGACTTTCATTGGCGTCCTTCCTTAGTACTACAACGTCGTTAGTTTAAATTGAGGTAAATACGGAGCGTTCACCGCTAGGATATCATCCAGGATTGACTTGGCGCGGCCAATGTCAGGCACCAATGGGTTATTGGTTAATGCCATAAGCGCCTTGTCATAATTACCTTCGACAGCAGCTTCTATTGTTAGCTGCTCATACGCTTTAACTTGATGGAGTAATCCTTTGATATTGTTTGACAACTCGCCAACCGCAAGAGGTTTCGCCCCCCAGCTACCAATCACCGCACTACATTCAATCACAGCATCGTCAGGTAGGCCGTTGATCGCTCCATTATTTAAAACGTTAACAACATGAATACTATTACGATTGTTATAAATTGAATCAACTAGGTTCAGTGATGCATCAGAATAATAAGCACCACCCCGCTCCTCTAACTCTTTCGGCTTATGATCGAGGGTAGGATCTTGATAGAGCTTAAACAGCGCATTTTCTGTTTCCATTACCTGCTCAGCACGAGTGCCTTTTTCATCGGCACTTTGTTTCTCTTCAGCAAGCATGGCATCAGTTTGGTAGAAGTAACGATGATAAGGACATGGTATCGCCCCCAGTGCTTTTAGAAATGCCGGATCCCACGGCTCTTCCCAGATATTCTTCATACTGAAGTTGGCACCATCACCGACTTTCTCTAATACCGTTTGAGTAATATCTTCCCCATTGAGCCATGCTTTGTGTACCCACACGAGATGGTTTAACCCAGCAAACTCAAGTTGTAGCTCTTTTGGCTCGCACTCCATCATTTCTGCAATCATCATTTCCATTGAAACGGGCACATTGCATAAACCAATACTCTTTACTTTGGTGTACTTACTGACCGCTTCGGAAACTAAACCCGCTGGGTTGGTGAAATTGAGCATCCATGCGTTTGGAGCCAACTCTTCAATGTCTTTACAGATATCAAGAATGACCGGAATGGTTCGCAGAGCTTTAGCAAAACCACCAGGGCCCGTTGTTTCTTGGCCGATGACGTCGTACTTGATTGGGATTCGCTCATCGTTAGCGCGTGCAGCAAGGCCACCAACACGAAACTGCGTCATCACAAAATCCGCATCTTTTATCGCAGCACGGCGATCGAAACCGGCTTTTATCTCAATTTTTGCGCCGGCTTTATCGACCATTCGCTGAGCCAATCCTTTGATGATCTCAAGCTTCTCAGCTCCTGACTCAATGTCCACAAAATGAATTTTCTTAACGGGTAAATATTCTAAGCGCTTAATAACCCCTTCAACCAATTCCGGGGTATAGCTACTACCACCGCCAATAATGGCAAGTTTGATCGCCTCTCTAGACATTTTCATCCCCCTTTATTTGTTCGAGATTTTTTTGTTCAGTGCGACGATTTCTACAGCCATCTCTTGAGCCAAAATCGTAGTCATTAGGTGATCTTGAGCATGCACCATCACTAACGTCATCGGGACTTTCCCTTCTCCCTGATCTTCTTCAATAAGCTGAGTCTGTATTAAGTGGGCTTTATTAATGCACTCTCTTGCTTGAGAGAGCCTCTCATCAGCCGCTTCAAAATCTTGTTCTCGAGATAAACGCAATGCCTCGTAGCTTAAACTTCTGGCTTCACCAGCATTGCAAATGATCTCCATTACAACCAATTCTTGTTCCATCATTTTCTCTCCGAAAATCGGGCCGCGGTAATTGCGGCCCATTAAGCACAGTTAAGCAGTAACGCCTTCGCCTGACGGCTGCGTATCACCTTTAGTTTCCTTCGTCGTTGGTAGTTCTTGCTCCAACATTTGCTTCTCAAACATTTTGAAGAATGGGAAGTAGATGATTAGATCAAGAATTAATAAACCAATGACGAGCAATACTGGCGCAAAGGTCCAACCGCTACCCCACGAAGCACCTATCAGTGCCGGTGTTGTCCAAGGTGTTGTAGCGACCCCCATACCCACAAAGCCGACATGCACAGCAAAATACGCAATCGTAGCGTTGATGACTGGAGCGAAGACGAACGGGATAAACAAGGTCGGGTTCATCACAACTGGGCTACCGAAGATCACAGGTTCGTTGATTTGGAAAAAGCCAGGCACCACACTCATTCGACCAATGCTCTTAAGGTGAACAGAACGGCTAAACGACATCAGCATAACAAGAGCAAGTGTTGCACCAGAGCCGCCAATAAAGATGTAAAAATCCCAGAACGGTTGAGTAAATACGTTTGGAATCGGTTCACCTGCAACAAAGGCTTCAATGTTGGCACCAATGTTGGTCAAAAAGATTGGAGAAAGCAGTCCAACAACAATTGCAGCACCATGAATACCCGCAAACCAAAGTAGCTGGCAAAGCAATAAAGCGCCAATAATGGCAGGCAATGAGTTAGACGCACTGATTAGCGGTTTAAAGATAGCCATAACAGCATCTGGAATCAGCATGTCGTACTGGGTTTGTACGAAAAGGCTAAGTGGATATAAGGTAATGAATATCGCTAAGACTGGTAGCAATACTTCAAATGATCGCGCAATCGCCGGTGGCACCTGCTCTGGCATGCGAATCGTAATATTGTGCTTTTTCATAAAACGGTAGAGCTCCACCGAGAAAAATGCACACATCACTGCGGTGAAGATCCCGGTTCCGCCCATGTGAGACATAGACAACGCGCCATCTTTAGCTGGGGCCGCAATGAGTAAAAAAGACATTAGTGACAATACAGCACTCGTGATCCCATCCATCTTGTAAGCCTTCGCTAAACTATAAGCAACGCCCAGCGAAACAAAAATGGTCATGATCCCCATCGACATGTTGTAGGGCATCATTATGGTATCAAAATGTGTAGTGGCGAAATCGAGCCAAATTCGACCAAAAGTAAAGGTTGTATCTTCGGCAAATGGGGGGAATGCAAAAATCAAAATGAAACTACCAACAATAATAAACGGCATTGCGACAATAAAACCGTCTCTCATTGCGCGAACATGGGGCTGATTCCCCACTTTAGCTGCTATAGGGGCTATATGCTTTTCGACTGCGCCTATAATTGCGTCATAAAGCTTCATAGAATCCATCCTTATTTTAGGCAAAAGAATCCCGCATCAAATATTTATATTTGATGTACAGTTATCTTTTTTAATTTAAAACTATGGTTTAGTTAATTAATTCTAATGCTTGCTCTAGTACTTCCTCTCCCTTCATCATTCCATAATGCTGAGGAGAAATCGCGTCAATGTTTTTACCATGCTCTTGCGCCGTTTTTCTTAGCTCTTCTAGCTGAAAACGTACTTGAGGCCCGAGAAGACAAACATCGTACTCTTTAATTGCATCTTCAAATGCATTCACTGACATCGCATCAATTTTGCATTCAATTCCTTTATTTTCAGCAGCTTGCTCCATTTTTTTAACAAGCATACTGGTGGACATCCCTGCGCTACAGCATAAAAGGATCTTTTTCATAGCCTTACTCCCGTTGTGTAAATTTCAACCTGCAAAAACTGTAGCAAAAATAACCAAGACAAAAAAGCGCAACCGGTTGCATTATTCGTGAACACAATCCCAATTTAGAAAATACCACCTATTTTTTTGTAATTATTTAGGTCTAGGATAAAAGTCATAAAATAATTTAAGACATCACATTAAGTTTCAAATTATCAATATTTTACTACTGACAACGTCGTTATTAATTTCTTAAAAGGAATAGAGAATGAAATTTAATAAACTGGCTATTGCAACGCTTGTAAGTGCCGCACTATCACAACACTCATTTGCTCAAACCGACTCTAAAGGCACAATTTATCTAACGTTTGATGATGGACCAATCAATGCATCTATTGACGTTATTCAAGTACTTAACCAGGAAGATATCAAAGCGACGTTTTACTTTAATGCTTGGCATTTAGATGGAATTGGTGATGAGAATGAAGACCGTTCCCTAGAAGCCTTAAAGCTCGCATTAGACACTGGTCATATTGTTGCGAACCACAGTTACGATCACATGGTGCACAACTGCGTGGATGAGTTTGGACCGAACAGTGCTGCGGAGTGTAATGCGACCGGGGACCACCAGCTTAACTCGTATCAAGACCCTGTTTACGATGCCTCAATGTTTACGGAAAACTTATCTGTGTTAGCAAAGTATTTGCCGAACATTACAAGCTACCCGAACTACAAGGCAACAGAGTTTGCTAGACTGCCCTACACCAACGGTTGGCGCGTGACGAAAGACTTCAAAGCAGATGGGTTATGTGCCACGTCTGATGACCTGAAACCTTGGGAACCAGGATATGTATGCGATACATCCAACCCATCCAACAGTGTAAAAGCAGCTATCGAGGTTCAAAATATCCTAGCGAATAACGGCTATCAAACTCACGGTTGGGATGTGGACTGGGCACCCGAAAATTGGGGCATTGAAATGCCAGCAAACAGCCTTACAGAAGCAGAAGCATTTCTTGGATATGTGGATTCCGCGTTAAACACTTGTGCACCAACAACGATTAACCCGATCAACTCCAAAGCTCAAGAGTTCCCATGTGGTACACCTTTACACGCAGATAAAGTTATCGTATTAACTCACGAGTTCCTATTTGAAGATGGTAAGCGTGGCATGGGGGCAACGCAAAACCTACCTAAGCTCGCTAAGTTTATACAGTTAGCAAAACAAGCGGGTTATGACTTCGACACAATGGATAACTACACACCGAACTGGCAAGTTGGTCATAACTACGACGCTGGCGATTACGTCTTACACCTAGGTACTGTATACCAGGCTGTAACAAACCATACTGCGCAACAAGATTGGGCACCGTCTCTAACCTCTAGCCTTTGGACAAATGCAGACCCAGCCACTAACTGGACTCAGAATGTTTCCTATAAACAAGGTGATGTGGTGACTTATCAAGGTTTGCGTTATCTAGTTGATGTACCGCACGTGTCCCAAGCAGACTGGACTCCGAACACTCAAAATACCTTGTTCACAGCTCTATAGGCTGTTCCTACTATCACCATGTAGTAGTTTGCGCGAGGCATACCCCTCGCGCTTTTTTTGTTTTGAAGATCCAGATACAACAAAGCCCCGACTTTCATCGAGGCTCTGTCTTAAAATATGGTACCGGTGGACGGAGTTGATTGGACTGGCATTCCTGCCGCCACCGCGAAGGCAACGCTAACTTTCTTTTGATATTTACGAACACCTAAAACGACGAAAGGCCGCTATAAAAGCGACCTTTCTAATATGGTACCGGTGGGCGGACTTGAACCGCCACGCCCGAAGGCAACGGATTTTGAATCCGTCGTGTATACCAATTTCACCACACCGGCATCTTTGGGCTATTGCCCTTTGATGGTTGGCATTATACGTAAGCTTTTGACCTGCGCAAGCAGAAATACCTTAAATAACTATCGTTTGCTGATAATTTCGCCACAAAGTGTGACAAAGCTGTACTCATAAGAAACGTACGCTCCATTTTCTACTACTCTTCCAGATGAAAGTGAGTATACGAAACTCTTTTTAAATTCTATTCACTGTAATATCAGAAACATAACCATTCCCAATGCTCGACAACGCATTATGGAGCATCTCTGCGGCATCTTCTGCTTGCATGAAGTGACTCGTGTCCATCGTATTGCCGCTTGTTTTCCAGAATTCCGTATCCATTCCACCAGGATAAACCGCGATAATTTTCATAGGTTTTCCTTTTAGCTCCAAACGAACCGACTCAATTAATCCTTTGACGGCCCATTTCACTGCACAATACGTAGACTCTTGCGCTTTAGGTTGTTGCGCGGCTGTGGACATGATCATGACCACTTTTATTGGATGATCTTTGTAACGCTTTACTAACTCTCTTAACACATGAATCGCAGAATTCAGGTTGTTATCAATCAACTTTTGAATCTCTTCCGGCTCCTGCTCTTCCAGTAAGCCAAAATAACCACTTCCTGCACTATGAATGACCATTTCAGGCGGCTGTTTCATCCCATCAAAGAGCTGTTTCACACCTTGATGTAATGAGAGGTTGCAAGCTTGATAGCCGACGTTATGAGAGAGTTGTTTTGCTAGTGCGGATAGTTTTTCTGTATTTCTTCCTATTACATACGTCTCTTTGCCTTCCGCATCATAACGCTTTGCTAGTTCCGCCCCTAAGCCGCTACTTGCACCTGTAATTACAATCATGCGCTACCTCTTTTCAATCACATACTTTTAATTCATCTATCAATTAAGGTAACAGAATCGTGGTAATTCACACCTCAAGAGCACCATTCTTTGAAGCAAGCAGCTTTCTTACTTTCGTGATGCATGAAATATCAAGCAGAACGACGGGCATTTAACCTATGCTTAAGCAAGAATAACTTTCTGAATTTTCTATCGACTTTCTAGTGAGAACTGAATAGGAGCAAAGAATGACTGGGTCAAAATGGCAGTGGTTACTGAAACAGATGACACGAAAACTGTGGGTCCGGACGTCACTCTACGCATTACTAGCTGTTGCTACCGCCTTAATGTCGATTGTTTTAAACCAGTTCATTACTCTGCCCCCTGCCATCAACGTCAGCAAGGATTTGTTGAACAACATATTAAATATCCTCGCAACCTCCATGCTTGCAGTGACTACATTCTCTCTCAATATTATGGTCTCAGCATACAGTGCCGCTAGTGCGGGGGTAACGCCACGAGCGACAAAACTGTTGATGGAGGACAGTACAACACAAAATGCCTTAGCAACCTTTCTTGGCTCTTTTCTATTTAGTTTGGTAGGAATTATCGCGCTAGGTATTGGGGCCTATCATCAACAAGCACAAATTTATCTATTCATCGTGACTATCGCCGTAATCGTGATGATCATACTCACTCTGCTACGTTGGATTCAGCACCTTTCCGTACTAGGAAGGGTCAGTGAAACCACTTCATACGTGGAGCAAGCCTTGTTAGATGCGATAAGAAAACGGGGCAAAGAGCGTTGGCTAGGCGCTCACCCATGGAGCCACCCAGAACATAAACCCAGAGGAAGTAAACCTATTTTGAGCCAAGAAATTGGTTACTTACAGCATGTTGATATGCATCATCTCGATAGTATTGCTGAAGCAAACCAATGCACCATCTACCTTGAGCGACAACCGGGAAGTTTTGTGTACGTAGGTCAACCATTGGCTTGGGTTTGTGGAGAGTTGCCAGACGAAAGCGAAATAACGGCAGCCTTCACGATTCGAACGGAGCGTTCATATGATCAGGACCCTCGCTTTGGTTTAGTCGTTATGGCGGAAATCGCCTCACGAGCACTATCTCCGGCTGTAAATGATAATGGCACCGCGATTGACGTTCTTGGGCGTTCTGTACGAGCACTTTCATTATGGGGAGACCTACTCAGTAAGCCGCCTACCAAAACTCGATACCCTAGACTATTTGTGCCCGCATTGAGCTGCCAGGATTTGTTTGATGATGTCTTTTTGCCGATAGCACACGATGGTGCAGCGCAACTCCAAATACAGATTCGCCTACAAAAGGCCTTGCTAGCTCTCTCTAGTATGCACCCTAAGTTATTTTTGTCACCAGCAATCAAGCTGTCAGAAAAAGCTTTAGAGCTTTCATTAAGCCAACATTATACCGAAGATGAGAAACACCAACTCTCTCAACTATCTAATCTGGTCACAGACCAAAGAGCCAATGGTTAAGAGAGTCGAATTCAGTTGAAACATATTGCTGCACGGCCTCGTGTATCATGACATGTGCTGATAACGTAGGGCAGAAAAGTCTCTTCGTTTATACACAATTAAAGACTCTGTGCGTTAGGTCTCTTTTCTCTTGGTGAGGGAATCTATATTCTGACGCACAATTTTTAAGGTAAGTGATGGAATAATGACAACGTCTACAACTCTTCCACCTGCTGGTCTCTTTCGTCGACTTGCAGCGTTGATTTACGACACATTGATTATTATCGCAATTGAAATGATGGCCGCTGGTATTGTTATGGCCGTTGTGTTTGCACTAAATGCAGCAGGATTGTTGAGCTATGGCGAGTACGCTGATGCCGCAGATATGCTCGGAAAGCACCCTGTATTGAGCCCTCTATTTACACTTTATCTTGCTGGTGTGTGGATATATTTCTTTGTGTTCTTCTGGACGCGAGCAGGACAAACTCTTGGGATGCGCGCTTGGAAGCTTCGAGTTCGCAATGCCAAAGACGGAGCACCAATTACGGTAACTCAAGCTCTGATTCGTATTTCGACATCTGGCTTTGGCTTGGCAAATTTGACTGTACCGATTGATCCGAAGAAACGTGGTTTCCACGACATTTGGGCCAAAACAGAGGTTGTTGTATTACCTAAGGCAAACTAACTTGTCTAGGAACACAAAAAAGGAAGGCGTAATGCCTTCCTTTTACATTTGGTTCGGTAAAACTTGGTTTATTCGATGATGCTTCAGTTATAGCTTTCTTCGTAGCAGTGCAATCGCAATAGCTAAGAACACCAAACTCGGGGCCAAAGCACCAAACACTGGGGATATGCCATACACCAAGCTTAATGGACCAAAGAACTCACTGGATATGTAAAAAGTAAACCCGGCAACCACGCCCGACAATACCCTTGCCCCCATGGTCACGCTTCTGAGTGGACCGAAAACAAAAGATAGCGCCATTAACATCATCACAGCAATTGAAAGCGGCTGAGTCAACTTACGCCAAAACGCCAACTCATAGCGAGATGCATCTTGTTCCGATGCTTTCAGGTAAGTCACATAATCATACAAACCGCTCAGTGACAGTTCTTCTGGCTTCACGGTCACCACAGCTAGCTTATCTGGTGCCAAAGAGGTGTGCCACTCCATCTGTTCGATGTCTTGCTTTGAAATTACGTTTTCATTTTCCATGTCCGTTATTTGTACGTAGCGCATCAGCCAGTTGTTATCTTGTTGGTAGTCGACTTCTTCGGCGAAAATAACTTTTTGTAGATTCTTATCATCATCAAAACGCCACATATTTAAAGCATAAAGCTTGTCGTCTTCGACTTTACCGATAAAGATAAAGTCGTTTGCGTCACGAGCCCACACACCTGAGCGCACAGACACAATGCTACCACCTGATATCGCAAACGCACGTAAGTCACGGGCCATCTTCTGGGCCTCAGGAGCGCCCCATTGACCTAACGCCATAACGACAATCATGAGCGGGACGGCCGTTTTTAGTACCGATAACCCGATATCCAGCTTAGAGAAACCAGCAGCTTGCATCACCACCAGCTCAGAGCTTGAAGCCAACATACCTAAGCCGATCAGGGCACCGAGTAATGCCGCCATTGGAAAGAACATTTCGATATCACGCGGCACACTGAGTAACACAAAGTACAACGCATGAGTGAGGTCGTACACACCTCGCCCTACTTTACGTAGCTGTTCTACATATTTGATGATGCCCGATAAGCCAACAAACGTCGCTAAAACCAAGGCAGTGGTAGAGATGATGGTTCTACCGATGTAAAGGTCTAAGATTTTGAACACAGCTTACGCGAGCCTCTTCTTGCGGAATTTGTCTTTTATTCGTCTAGCAGCAACGCTGTCCATCATATTCGCCATGATAGCAACAATCAGCAACATCGCATTGATTGGCCACATACCAATAGCAGCCGGGATGTCACCATCTTCTAATGCAGATTTGGTTGCACTGATCGCCAAGAAATACGCTAGATAGATCAGAATCGCAGGCCCCATTTTGGCAAACCGTCCCTGACGCGGATTCACCGCAGACAAAGGAATAACGAGCATTGTTAAGAGTGGAATACACACAAATAACGAAATTCGCCATTGTAGCTCCGCTTGCGCCTCTGGATCTGGGTGACCTATCAAGTCAACCGTTGGGTATGCTTCCCAGTCTCGCCCTTTCTTTTTGACCTCACGTTGGCCGATAACACCTTCGTATTCATCGAATTTCGTGATCATATATTCAACGCGAGTAGGCACACCTTCATAACGCGTACCTTCTTTCATAGTGATGATCTGACGACCGTCCGAAAGCTCTTTTACTTCACCAGAAGATGAGAACATCACACTCGGTAACACTGAATCTCGAGGGCGCATCTGCGCAACAAAAACGTTGCTCAAGGTATTGTCTTTAATGTCATCGATGAACACAACCGATGAACCGTCTGGTGTACCTTGGAACTGACCTTTTTTAAGTAGGTCAACGCTGTTTTCTGACGCTACCTGCTCATAAAGCTGCTCAACGCGGTCTTGAGACCACGGCGATAGCCACAACGCATTGAAAGCCGCCACCGCTGAAGTAATCAACGCTAGGTATAAGGCCGCTTGAACCAAGAATTTATTACCAATACCTGTCGCGTTCATTACGACAATTTCGCTCTCTGCATACAGACGACCAAATGTGATCAATATGCCGATATACAGACTTAAAGGCAGCATTAACAGACCCATTGCTGGCATGTTCAAACCAACAATCGAGAAAATCAATCCAGCAGGAATATCCCCATCAGAAGCATCAGCAAGAACACTTATGAATTTCTGGCTTACAAACACCAAAAAAAGTACGAAAAAAATCGCAAATTGGCTCTTGAGTGTTTCGCGGATCAAATATCTAACAATAATCACGCTGAAATTACCTATACAAAACTTGTTTTTTTGGTCGAATCACTATAGTTTCCCGTTGAACCATTTATTTTTTTAAAAATTATAAACTAGATGTTAGTCGCTTAATCAGCTCTGCATGTAAGCCTGGAGCTAAAATTCAACAAGTAAGCGATCATTATCTAACATTTAGAGCAATTTGTCTTCAGGATGTAGGAGTACGCATGGAGTTCAGTGTAAAAAGTGGCAGTCCAGAGAAACAACGTAGCGCATGTATCGTTGTTGGTGTGTTTGAACCACGTCGCCTTTCTCCAGTAGCCGAACAACTTGATAAAATCAGTGACGGTTACATCAGTTCACTACTTCGCCGTGGTGATCTAGAGGGTAAACCTGGTCAGATGCTGCTACTGCATCAAGTACCAGGTGTTTTGTCAGAGCGCGTTTTACTTGTCGGTTGCGGCAAAGAGCGTGAACTTGGCGAGCGCCAGTACAAGGAAATCATTCAAAAGACGATCAGCACACTTAACGAGACAGGCTCAATGGAAGCGGTATGTTTCCTAACTGAACTGCATGTTAAGGGTCGTGATACATACTGGAAAGTGCGCCAGGCTGTAGAAGCGACTAAAGATGGTCTATACACATTTAATCAATTCAAGAGCGTGAAACCTGAGACTCGCCGCCCACTGCGCAAGCTTGTTTTCAACGTACCAACGCGTCGTGAATTGAACTTGGGTGAAAAAGCAATCACTCATGGTCTTGCTATCGCATCAGGTGTCAAAGCCTCAAAAGACCTTGGCAACATGCCGCCAAACGTAGCTAATCCAGCTTACCTTGCTTCTCAAGCTCGTCGTCTAGCGGACGATTACGAAACCGTAACCACCAAAATTATTGGTGAGCAAGAGATGGAAAAACTGGGTATGACCTCTTACCTAGCAGTAGGCCGTGGTTCTAAAAACGAATCTATGATGTCTATCATCGAGTACAAAGGTAACCCTGACTCAGATGCAAAACCGATTGTGCTCGTAGGTAAAGGTCTAACCTTCGACTCAGGCGGTATCTCTCTAAAGCCGGGCGAAGGTATGGATGAGATGAAGTACGACATGTGTGGTGCGGCATCGGTATTCGGTACAATGAAAGCGCTAGCGAAGCTAAACCTACCAATCAACGTTATTGGTGTTCTAGCGGGCTGTGAAAACATGCCTGGCAGCAACGCTTACCGTCCAGGTGACATCCTAACGACCATGTCTGGTCAAACTGTAGAAGTTCTGAACACGGATGCTGAAGGCCGTCTTGTTCTTTGTGACGCACTGACTTACGTAGAGCGTTTCGAACCAGACTGCGTGGTTGACGTTGCAACGCTAACTGGTGCTTGTGTTATCGCACTAGGCCACCATATCAGCGGTGTAATCTCTAACCACAACCCTCTTTCTCATGAGCTAGTAAACGCTTCTGAGCAAGCGAGTGACCGTGCATGGCGTCTACCAATGGCAGACGAGTACCACGAACAGTTGAAGAGCCCGTTTGCGGATATGGCAAACATTGGTGGTCGCCCTGGTGGCACAATTACTGCGGGTTGCTTCTTATCTAAGTTCGCGAAGAAGTATAACTGGGCACACGTCGATATCGCAGGTACCGCGTGGAAATCAGGCGCAGCGAAAGGCTCAACGGGCCGTCCTGTCTCAATGCTTGTCCAATTCCTTTTGAACCGCAGCGGCCAAGAGACAGAAGAGTAATTTCTGAACAGAATCTAAAAGGGCCGCAAGGCCCTTTTTTATTATCCTAATTTTCTAAAATGAAAGTGGGACTTAAGATGGTCTTAGGAAGAGACCCAAGGCAAGTGAGAGAATGATGCAAACTGCAACCTTCTACATCATTAACGAAGAGAGCCCGCAAGCAACGGTGGCTGGCTTTGAAGAATACATCGTGTTTTTGGCTCAGCACTTTGCTCGCCAAGGCGCTAAAGTGTATTTAAACTGCCAAGACAAACCACACGCCGAGCAGCTCGCTGAAGCCTTTTGGCAAGTTGATGCAGACAAGTTCATGGCACATAACCTCGTAGGCGAGGGACCGAAATACGCCACCAATATTGAAATCGGCCATGAAGGTGTAAAACCTAATTGGAACCGTCAGCTGGTAATTAATTTGGCGGAAAATGAGACAACCTTTGCGAACAAGTTTGCTCAAGTGGTAGACTTCGTGCCCTGCGAAGAAAAAGCTAAACAACTCGCAAGAGAAAGATATAAAATTTACCGTCAAGCAGGTTACCAGCTGCAAACGATCGAAATTCAATATCCTTAACGGTCAATCCTTATAGTTAAGGCGATCTTGTTAAGATCCCTCACTTATAAAGATTGACTAAGATTCAACCATCAACGTATCCATTAAAAGAGCGCTATGGAAAAGACATACAACCCAACTTCAATCGAACAAGCTCTGTATCAGACTTGGGAAGAGAAAGGCTACTTTAAGCCACACGGTGACACTACTAAAGAATCATACAGCATCATGATCCCGCCACCGAACGTCACTGGTAGCCTACACATGGGCCACGCGTTCCAAGATACGATCATGGATACGCTTATCCGTTGTGAACGTATGAAGGGTAAAAACACCCTTTGGCAAGTAGGTACTGACCACGCTGGTATCGCAACTCAGATGGTTGTTGAGCGTAAGATCGCTGCAGAAGAAGGCAAAACAAAACACGATTACGGTCGTGAAGCTTTCATCGACAAAATCTGGGAATGGAAAGGCGAATCTGGCGGCACTATCACTAAGCAGCTTCGTCGTCTTGGCGCATCTGTAGACTGGGATCGTGAACGCTTTACGATGGACGATGGTCTATCTAACGCCGTTCAAGAAGTCTTCGTACGTCTATACGAAGACGATCTAATCTACCGCGGTAAGCGTCTGGTTAACTGGGATCCAAAGCTACACACAGCGATTTCAGATCTAGAAGTAGAGAACAAAGACACTAAAGGCCACATGTGGCACTTCCGCTACCCACTAGCAGATGGCGCTAGAACAGCCGATGGCAAAGACTACATCGTTGTTGCAACGACTCGTCCAGAGACCGTGCTAGGCGATACGGGTGTTGCAGTTAACCCAGAAGATCCACGTTACAAAGATCTTATCGGTAAAGAAATCATCCTTCCTATCGTTGATCGTCGCATCCCAATCGTGGGCGATGAGCACGCAGATATGGAAAAAGGTACTGGCTGTGTGAAAATCACACCTGCGCACGACTTCAACGACTACGAAGTAGGTAAGCGCCACCAGCTACCAATGATCAACATTCTGACTTTCGACGCAAACATCCGTGATGCTTCTGAAGTATTCAACACCAACGGCGAAGCAAGCGACGCTTACAGCACTGAGCTACCAGCTAAATACCACGGTATGGAGCGTTTTGCCGCTCGTAAAGCTATCGTTGCTGAATTCGACGAGCTAGGCCTACTTGAAGAAGTGAAAGATCACGATCTACAAGTTCCTTACGGCGACCGTGGTGGCGTGGTTATCGAACCAATGCTAACTGACCAATGGTACGTACGTACTGCGCCTCTAGCGAAAACTGCAGTTGAAGCAGTAGAAAACGGCGACATCCAATTTGTTCCTAAGCAGTACGAAAACATGTACTTCTCTTGGATGCGTGACGTTCAAGACTGGTGTATCTCTCGTCAGCTATGGTGGGGTCACCGCATCCCAGCTTGGTACGACAACCAAGGTAATGTTTACGTAGGTCGCACTGAAGAAGAAGTTCGTAAGAACAACAACCTAGAGTCAGTCATTGAACTGCACCAAGACGAAGACGTACTGGATACGTGGTTCTCTTCTGCACTATGGACATTCGGTACTCAAGGTTGGCCAGAGCAAACTGACGACCTGAAAGTATTCCACCCTTCAGACGTTCTAGTAACTGGTTTCGACATCATCTTCTTCTGGGTTGCGCGCATGATCATGATGACCATGCACTTCGTGAAAGACGAAAACGGCAAACCACAAGTACCATTTAAGACGGTTTACGTTACTGGTCTAATCCGTGATGAAAACGGCGACAAGATGTCTAAGTCGAAAGGTAACGTACTTGACCCAATCGACATGATCGATGGTATCGACCTAGAGTCTCTAGTAGAGAAGCGTTGTGGCAACATGATGCAACCTCAGCTAGCGAAGAAGATCGAGAAGAACACTCGTAAGACGTTTGAAAACGGTATCGAAGCATACGGTACAGACGCACTACGTTTCACTCTTGCAGCAATGGCATCAACAGGTCGTGATATCAACTGGGATATGAAGCGTCTTGAGGGTTACCGTAACTTCTGTAACAAACTATGGAACGCAAGCCGTTACGTAATGATGAACACAGAAGAGCAAGATTGTGGCTTCAACGGTGGTGAGATTGAATACTCACTAGCAGACAAATGGATCGAGTCTCAGTTTGAACTTGCAGCGAAAGCGTTCAACAACCATATCGACAACTTCCGTCTAGATATGGCTGCGAACACGCTTTACGAATTCATCTGGAACCAATTCTGTGACTGGTACCTAGAGCTAACTAAACCCGTTCTATGGAAAGGTACTGAAGCGCAACAGCGTGGTACTCGCCGTACACTCATCACGGTTCTTGAGAAGACGCTACGTCTAGCTCACCCAGTGATTCCTTACATCACTGAAACTATCTGGCAAAGCATCAAGCCATTAGTTGAAGGTGTAGAAGGCGAGACAATCATGCTGCAAGCACTGCCTCAATTCGACGAAGCAAACTTCAACCAAGAAGCGCTAGATGATATCGAATGGGTGAAAGCGTTCATTACCAGCATCCGTAACCTACGTGCTGAATACGACATCAACCCTGGTAAGCCGCTCGACGTTATGCTGAAAGCAGCAAACGCAGAAGACGCTGCGCGTCTAGAAGCAAACAAACAAGTACTAATGTCTCTAGCGAAACTAGAATCTGTACGCGTACTTGCTGCTGACGAAGAAACGCCAGCGTGTGCAACAGCATTGGTTGCTAAGTCTGAGCTAATGATCCCAATGGCAGGTCTGATCGACAAAGATGCTGAGCTTGCTCGTCTAGATGGCGAAATCAAGAAGACGCACGGCGAAATCAAGCGTATCGAAGGCAAACTAGGTAACGAAGGCTTCGTAGCGAAAGCTCCTGAAGCAGTTGTTGCTAAAGAGCGTGAGAAGCTTGAAGGCTACAAAGAAACGCTAGCTAAGCTAGAAGAGCAGAAGACAACGATCGCTGCGCTTTAAGCCTCAGTGAAAGAGAAGAATTAACACTTCTCACTTTTTGGTTCAAAAGGTTGGTCATCATGGCCAACCTTTTTTGTATACATTTCACCAAAACCATCATCAATAGCTTCCCCCTATCACAACAATACTCATTACCCATTAGCATTAATGAGAATTATTATCGATAATAAACTCATCGAAACAAACACGATTGAGTAATTATCATGAAAAAGACACTAACTTTCGCAGCACTGCATTTTACTATCGCATTTAGTGTCGCTTACGTACTCACAGGCGACATTCTAATTGGTAGTTTAATTGCCATGATTGAGCCTTCAGTGAACACCGTAGCCTTCTACTTTCATGAAAAGGCATGGGCAAAAGTCCCAGCACTTAAAGCTCGTCAGTGGATGACCAAATTAAAAACCGCAAGCTTTGCGACCGTGCACTTCAGCGTCGCTTTTACCGTGGTTTACTTACTAACAGGTGATGCATTCGTCGGCGGCGTAATGGCGATGCTAGAGCCGAGTTTGAACACGGTGGCTTACTACTTCCACGAGAAAGTATGGATGCGTAAATCATCAGAAAAAGCTCCAGCACCGCAGTTTTGTTTACATCACCACGCTTAAACATGGAGGCTCACTACGTCTCCTAACGAGAAAAATGACATTTACCATTGACAAGGTTGCGCACCGCAATTAATTTAATTGCGGTGCGCAACTTTATTTTTAGAGGTAAGTGATAATGAACGCTCGTCAACTTCGACACTACTCCCGTCAAGCCGTCCGATTGCTTGGTATGCTTGATAAACAATGCGGCGATGTCGCTCTCACTCCAGTGCAAGCACACGCATTGGGTGAAATCCAATTGCAGCCATTGACCATCAATCAGCTGGCACAGCAGCTTAATGTCGACAAGTCCAACGCGAGCCGAACCGTTACTGGTTTGATTAAATTAGGTTTGGTCGAGAGCATCGAAAACCCAAAAGACAAACGTAGTCAACTCGTAGCGATTACAGAGCAAGGCCAACAGGCGTTATCACAACTGGACCAACAGCAAAACCACTTCTTTGAACAACTGCTTACCCAACTCGATGACAGCGAGCAAGAGCAACTCAAACTTGGTCTAGAGACTTACCTAAAAGGGCTAACAAAAGTGTGTCAGTCTGAGGAATACGTTCTTCGACCTCTTACTAAAGCAGACAACCCGCAAGTCGCAGATGTGATTCGTAAAGTCTCTGCAGAATACGGCTTAACCGCAGACAAAGGTTATGGTGTGGCCGATCCAACGCTTGATGATATGTATTCGGTTTACAATCAATGCGGGGCCGCCTATTGGGTCATTGAACATCGCGGAGAGATCATTGGTGGCGGTGGCTTTGCCCCTTTAGCGGGCGAGCCAAATGTGTGTGAACTACAAAAGATGTACTTCTTACCTCAAACACGAGGGCACGGTTTAGCCAAACGCATCGTCGCATTGAGCTTACAACTGGCGAAACAGTTTGGGTATCAGCAGTGCTATTTAGAAACGACAGAATGTCTAAGAGAAGCGGTAGGCTTGTATGAAAAGCTAGGCTTTGAGCATCTCGATGCCCCGCTAGGACAAACGGGGCATGATGCATGTGAAGTCGTGATGCTTAAAACGTTATAGCGCTTTATCCCCAAACTTAAAGTACAAGGTGGGTAACACAGAGCTCTTGGCTAAGTGCCACTTTAAATGCTTGGCGTTGCCCATCTAATTCCACCACGAGTTCGTAGAGATCTTTTGGATCGGGATCATTAAGATCGGCATACTTTGGTGCTTCGATCTGGAATAAAGCACTCGCATGATCCGCTCGGACATCGATAGGAATATGGTAAGTCATGCCATTAAACTTAACCGATGCCGATACTAAGCCCGGCGCAAAAGTTTGATAGTACAAGTCGACTTTAAACTCACAACCACCACCGTGGTGCCAAATCTGCTCGGTTGCTACACGGTCTAAACGCACATTGCGAATAAACTGCAGATACGGTTCTTGCCATACCCCTAAGCGCTCGTCACTCTTTTGGTATTCATGATCCGCAAGTGAGCACAACTCAGGTTTATCCTCATCCAACAGAAGATCTTCTTCTTCCTCAAGGAACAGGATCTCAAAACGGTTACGCCCCATCTGCATGAACGGACGAATGTCTTTCTTGTACACGCTTTGTGAGCCGTCACAGTCAAACAATGCTACCCCGTTCAAACGCACTTCTGCATGGTAATCCACACCACCCAACACCATTTCTACCGCAGGGAATGCCATCATGGATTCGTCCACTTCAATGTCGTGCATCAGGTGCCACTCTTGCTGACGAATCGCTTCTTCAGTCAGTTCAGCAGGCAATACCTGACTCAAAGGAGCAGGGAAAGTAATGTCATCCTGTGGGATAGAAAGGTCCGTCAGTGGAGAGACTTGCCATAAACCGGCGAGTGAGAGTTGCATATACACCTTGAGCTAGATCAATTTTCACGCATTATAGGGAGAAATCCCCTATAAACTCAATGTGAATTATTTATCGCCTCCACATTCGTCAGTTTTTCAAGGTATAAAAAAACCAGCGTTAAACGCTGGTTTTTCCAAAAGTAGTGAGCTTTGATTACTCGTCGTCTTCATCTTCTTCAGGGTAAAGCGCATCTTCGCCTTCGTAGTACGTACCCCAACCGTCATAGATGATGTCGTATTTTTCTGCCAAGTGAATCAATTTTTCAACTTGCGCATCAATCGCTTCTGCGTCTAGTGCGGACTCCATAGTCGCATCACAGCAAAGCAACTTGTTACCATCTTCATCTTCAGTTTCTTCTGCTTCAAGAACTTCAAAGCCCATCTTGAATGCTTCAACTACCGCTTTTTCTAGCGTGTCAAAATCTTCGGCAAACAGGTGGTGCTCAATTTCGTATAGCGAATCTGGATCGCTGCCATCTTCTAGCAATGCTGCAATGATATCGCGAGTCTCTTCCTTTTGAATCTCAATTAATTCTTCTACTGATAGATATTCATCTTCGTGAGACATGTTTTGGCTCCAGATTAGTTACTTGATGGAAACACAATACCCGATACTGAGTATGCTGATCCGGTGAAATATGGCATGGATTGCGATGAAAAGCCACAAACAAACATCATACCACTGCGATTCTTATCGGTTATTTGAATCTAAATATTAAACCGACCACACAAAGAAACAAAAAATTAACAAAGAATGGCATTTTTTAATATTCAGAACATCCTAATTGACACTTAATGTTGTTATTTTCTCTTTCTATGCGTGTTTATGATGCTTTCTTGAATACACTCACGTGTAAAACGAAGAAGCATAACGAATAAATTCACTTTAATAATGCATAATTTAGAATAAAAATGCACGTTTTATGCACTGTGCGTGTATTCTTTCTCAACGGGAAAATTAGAATAAAAACGCACGCACTCTAATTTTAGCAAAATAGCATTTATATCTAATAATAAATTTAATAAGAACAAAAATAAAAACAAAAAACTCACAAAGTCAAAAATATCAGAATATAAACAAAGCTTGATAACTTGCATCTTTCTAGGAAGCTTGTCATAACTAATGGCTGGAAAATTTGTAAGGATACAAAATGAGCAAGCTGTACGTTGGATCAGAAGTTGGTCAACTTCGACGAGTTCTATTAAATCGCCCTGAACGCGCCCTAACCCACTTAACTCCGTCAAACTGTCATGAGTTGCTATTTGATGACGTTCTTGCTGTAGAAGCGGCAGGTGAAGAGCACGATGCATTCGCACGTACGCTGCGCGAGCAAGACGTTGAAGTGCTTCTCCTCCACGATTTACTGGTCGAAACCCTCGCCGTTCCAGAAGCAAAACAATGGCTGCTGAACACTCAGATTTCTGACTTTCGTTACGGGCCAACCTTTGCGCGAGACCTACGCCAATACTTTTCAGAAATGGATGATGAACACCTTGCCTGCATCTTTTTAGGTGGCTTAGCTTACTCAGAGCTACCGATCTCCTCATCTTCTATGCTGCCAAAAATGAAGCGTCCTCTCGACTTTGTTATTGAGCCACTGCCTAATCACCTCTTTACTCGTGATACCTCATGCTGGGTTTATGGCGGCGTTTCTCTTAACCCGATGATGATGCCTGCACGCCAACGTGAAACAAACCACTTACGTGCGATTTATCGTTGGCACCCAATTTTTGCTGGCCAAGATTTTATCAAATACTTCGGTGACGATGATCTGCATTATGATAATGCGAATGTCGAAGGCGGTGATGTGTTGGTTATTGGTAAAGGTGCAGTTCTTATCGGTATGTCTGAGCGTACGACTGCACAAGGTGTAGAGAACCTTGCAGCAAGCCTATTTAAAGCAGGCCAAGCGACCGAAGTGATTGCAATTGATCTGCCTAAACACCGCTCATGTATGCATTTAGACACCGTGATGACCCATATGGATGTAGATACTTTCTCTGTCTACCCTGAGATCATGCGCAAAGATCTCGACACATGGCGCTTAACACCAAAAGGCAACGGTGAAATGCATGTTGAAGCCTCACATAACTATCTGCACGCGATTGAGTCCGCTCTTGGCTTAGATCAGCTGAAAATCATCACCACTGGTGGCGACAGCTATGAAGCGGAACGCGAACAATGGAATGACGCCAATAACGTTCTAACTGTAAAACCGGGCGTAGTAATTGGTTACGAACGTAACGTATACACCAACGAAAAATACGATAAAGCTGGCATCAAAGTACTGACAGTACCTGGTAACGAGCTTGGTCGTGGTCGCGGTGGCGCTCGCTGTATGAGCTGTCCAATAGAACGAGACGATATATAACTTACTCGTCCCTTTACATTAGGTGAATCAAAACTAAGGTTGATGTGAATACATCAACCTTTTTTAGCTTTAATTAAAAATAATTATTCACAATAAAAGCATTTATATGTTTTAATGAATTCTATTAATCTAATCACATGTACTAAGGGACGAGCTATGGCTTTCAATTTACGTAACCGCAACTTTTTGAAGCTATTGGACTTCTCAACCAAAGAAATCCAGTTTTTGCTCGAACTGTCTACAGAGCTGAAAAAAGCTAAATATGCAGGAACAGAGCAGAAGACACTTCAAGGTAAAAACATCGCACTAATCTTTGAGAAATCTTCGACTCGTACCCGATGTGCGTTTGAAGTCGCTGCCTTTGACCAAGGTGCTCAAGTCTCTTACATCGGCCCTTCTGGCTCGCAGATCGGTCATAAGGAATCGATGAAAGACACCGCTCGTGTTCTTGGTCGTATGTACGACGGGATTGAATACCGAGGCTTTGGCCAATCCATTGTTGAAGAGCTTGGTACTTATGCTGGTGTTCCAGTGTGGAATGGTTTAACGGATGAGTTCCACCCAACCCAGATCCTTGCTGACTTCCTGACCATGCAAGAGCACGGCCGTGGTAAACAGCTACATGAAATAACCTTCGCTTACCTAGGTGATGCACGCAACAACATGGGTAACTCACTTATGGTGGGCGCAGCGAAAATGGGCATGGATATTCGCCTTGTCGCGCCAAAAGCGTTCTGGCCTGAAGAAGAGCTCGTGGCAACTTGTCAAACTATCGCGCAACAAACCGGAGCAAAAATCACGTTAACAGAAAGCGTTGAGGAAGGTGTGAAAGGTTGTGACTTCCTATACACCGACGTTTGGGTGTCTATGGGTGAGTCTGCCGAGGCATGGGATGAACGTGTAGCATTAATGACACCTTATCAAATCAATATTGACGTGATTAAGCAAACGGGTAATCCACATGTGAAATTCATGCACTGCCTTCCAGCTTTCCACAATGATGAAACCACCGTCGGCAAAGAAGTCGCTGAAAAATACGGCATGAAAGGCCTTGAAGTAACAGAAGAGGTATTTGAATCAGAATACTCCATCGTATTCGACGAAGCTGAAAACCGTATGCACACCATCAAAGCCGTGATGGTTGCGACGCTAGGAAGCTAACCAGCGCGCAAAAACAGCCGCTAAAAACCATGATGTAATCGCTTGCGCTCACGAAAGTTAAGCGTATAATGCTCGGCAATTTGTCTGAGGATTAAGAAATGACCACGCTGATTGCTGACGTAAAAACGCGATTTGCTCTCGCTAAGCGACTACGCTTACGTGGTGTTATTTTCGTTAATTCTATTGAATTTTAAAACCTCCCCATTGGGGAGGTTTTTTTATGTCCAAAATTCCTTTCGGTTATTTGGATGTAGTCATCAATGTTATAGGGAAGAAGATCATGGCGAACTCGCTTTACCAGAAGCACATCATCTCTATTCCAGAGCTTTCACGCGAAGAACTGGAACTTATCGTAGAAACAGCAGGTAGCCTTAAAAAAGCACCTCGACCAGAACTGATTAAAAACAAAGTCGTTGCAAGTTGTTTCTTTGAACCATCAACACGTACACGTTTATCGTTTGAAACAGCGATTCAGCGCATTGGTGGTGACGTGATTGGCTTTGATAATGATGGTAATACCTCTCTGGCGAAAAAAGGCGAAACACTCGCAGATTCAGTACAAGTCATCTCTTCTTACGTCGATGCCTTTGTGATGCGTCATCCACAAGAAGGCGCCGCTCGCTTGGCATCTGAATTTTCAAATGGCGTGCCAGTGATCAACGCGGGCGACGGTGCAAACCAACACCCAACTCAAACGCTACTCGACCTATACACCATCGCGGAAACACAAGGGCGTCTAGACAACCTGAACGTCGCATTCGTAGGTGACCTAAAATATGGCCGCACAGTGCACTCACTGACTCAAGCCTTAGCAAAGTTTAACAACATCCGCTTCTTCTTTGTTGCACCAGATGCGCTGGCAATGCCAGATTACATCTGCGAAGAACTAGACGAAGCTGGCATTCAATATAGCCTACACACAGACATGGAAAGTGTGATTCCTGAACTGGATATTCTGTACATGACTCGCGTACAGAAAGAACGCTTTGACGAATCGGAATACGCACATATTAAGTCGGCTTACATCCTAACGGCGGCACTACTAGAAGGCGCGCGTGAGAACTTGAAAGTACTGCACCCACTACCACGTGTGGATGAAATCACAACTGATGTTGATAAAACGCCTCATGCTTACTTCTTCCAGCAAGCTCAAAATGGCGTGTATGCTCGCCAAGCACTGCTGGCGCTTGTTCTAAACGAAACACTGTAATCGAGGGGAAAAATCATGGCTAAAGAGACTCAATTGCAGGTAGAAGCAATCAAAAATGGTACGGTCATCGACCACATCCCTGCGCAAATCGGCATCAAAGTATTAAGACTGTTCGATATGCACAATTCATCACAACGCGTAACGATTGGACTGAACTTGCCATCATCAGCACTCGGTCATAAAGATCTACTCAAAATCGAAAATGTGTTTATCAATGAAGAGCAAGCGAGCAAGCTAGCGTTGTATGCTCCTCACGCGACCGTGAATCAAATCGAGAATTATGAAGTGGTGAAAAAGCTCGCGTTAGAGCTTCCTGAGCGTATCAATGATGTATTTGAATGCCCGAATTCAAACTGTATTTCTCATAATGAACCAGTAGAAAGCAGCTTTAGCGTGTTCGAGAAGAAACAAGAAATCCGCCTAAAGTGTAAATACTGCGAGAAAGTGTTCTCACGCGAGATCGTAACCGAGCGATAAACACGCCGCACGACTAGGCTGTGATACGTTTAAAATACCCTGCAATGTCAGGGTATTTTGCTCTTTACCTACCGAGGGTTTAGAGGCAAACTGAGAATCTTTATTCCCTACAACTGATGGAAAAAATCAAATGACGAAAGTACTTCACACTGAGTCTGCACCAGCAGCAATCGGTCCTTACGTTCAAGGCGTAGATCTAGGTAACATGGTTCTTACTTCAGGCCAAATCCCAGTAAACCCAGCGACAGGTGAAGTGTCTGCTGATATCGCAGAACAAGCTCGTCAGTCTCTAGAAAACGTAAAGGCTGTAGTTGAATCTTCAGGTCTTAAAGTATCTGATATTGTAAAGCTAACGGTTTTTGTTAAAGACCTAAATGACTTTGGCACAGTGAACGAAGTTTACGGCAAGTTCTTTGATGAGCACGGCGTAGCAAACTACCCTGCACGCTCTTGTGTAGAAGTGGCTCGCCTACCAAAAGATGTTGGCATCGAGATTGAAGCAATCGCTGTTCGCAAATAATTGCACTTGCTGACAAACATAAAAAAACGGGTAGCTCAGGCTACCCGCTTTTTATTGTCTTTTCGTGATGATATCGCAGTAAAACTTAAGCAGCGTTGCGCTGTTTGACTTCTTCATCTAACGATTCAAGCTTCTCTTTCATCTGTTCACGACAGGTATTCGCTAACTCGCGAATGCCCTCTTTACCATAGCCTTCAGTGCTGATTGGAGGTAGCATTTCAACAATCACATGACCATTGTTCCAACGGTTCAGCTTAATTTTATTCGTCGAGCTACATACGATAGGAATGATTGGCACACCTGCACCAATTGCCGCATGAAAAGCACCTGTTTTGAATGGAAGCAAACCACGCCCACGAGAACGCGTGCCTTCTGGGAACATCCACACCGAAACATCACTTTCTTTCATGCTGCTCACGACCTGATCGATAGTACCTTTTGCTTTAGAACGATTCGCTCGGTCAATCAGAATGTTACCCGTAAGCCAGTAAAGCTGACCAAACAGTGGCATCCAAGCCAAGCTCTTTTTACCTACTGTCACAACTTTCGGAGTCACAGCCGCAGAAACAGTAAACATGTCCCAGTTGTTCTGGTGGTTAGCAATGTAAACATGTTGGCCGCGTGAATACGCATCTTCAGGGATACGCAACTCTAACTTAATCCCAAACACACGAGACATCTTGGCAAACAAACGGCCAAAAGTGAAAACGTGCTTAGGGTTTCTAGGGCTTAATAGGCAGTAACCACAACCACCAATAAACATAACAATCGCAAAGATAGCGACAGCAAATACACGTAACAGTGCAATCATTCTTGTTCTCCAGGAACCGGCTTTTGCCAGATACAGCTATTAATATCTCTCTTTCCATAAAGGGAAAATATGGTCATGAGAGTGATATAAAAAAGCCGAAACTCAGGTTTCGGCTCTCTTGATATCCAAGTTACCTGCGGTGCAGTTTAACTTGCCTAGCTCACTCGCTCAATATTTGCGCCAAGTGCAGCCAGTTTATTTTCGATTTTGTCGTAACCACGGTCGATATGGTAAATACGATCAACGACGGTTTCGCCTTTAGCAATGCAACCTGCAATAACCAAACTAGCCGAAGCTCGTAGATCGGTTGCCATCACTTGCGCACCGCTGAGTGACTCAACATCACCACAGATAACCGTATTGCCTTCGATCTCAGCTTTAGCGCCCATACGCATGAGTTCTGGTACGTGCATAAAGCGGTTTTCAAAGATAGTCTCAGTGATTACGCCGCCACCTTTCGCCATCATGTTCAGTAGCGTAAATTGAGCTTGCATATCCGTCGGGAAACCAGGATGTGGCGCAGTACGTACACTTACCGCTTTTAGCTCGCGGTCGGTCATATCAACGGAGATCCAATCTTCACCCGTTTCGACAAGCGCGCCAGCTTCTTCCAGCTTGGCGAGAACCGCTTCAAGCAAATGAGCATTAGTGTTGCGACATACCACTTTACCGCCAGATACTGCTGCTGCGACAAGGAATGTTCCCGTCTCAATACGGTCAGCAACCACGTTGTGTTTACAACCGCCTAAGCGCTCAACACCTTCAATCGTAATGGTATCTGTGCCAGCGCCAGAGATTTTTGCGCCAAGCTTATTTAGGAAATCAGCGGTATCGACGATTTCAGGCTCACGCGCAGCGTTATCTAGTGTTGTTGTGCCTTCCGCCAGCGCTGCGGCACACATGATGGTGATCGTCGCGCCTACGCTGACTTTATCCATCACGATGTGCGCGCCTTTTAGACGACCATCCACTTCTGCTTTCACATAACCATCTTCTAATGTAATGGTTGCGCCAAGCTGCTCTAAACCAGAAATATGCAGATCCACAGGACGGGCACCGATGGCACAACCGCCTGGTAAAGAAACCTGACCTTGACCAAAGCGCGCCACCAAAGGACCTAAAGCCCAAATAGAAGCACGCATGGTTTTCACTAAATCATAAGGCGCGCAGTATTCTGTAATACTGCTTGGATCAACATGAACAGAGCCATTGCGGCTTACTTTCGCGCCTAAACGCTTAAGCAATTCCATAGTTGTGTCGATATCACGAAGGTGTGGTACGTTTGCCACTTCTACTGGCTCTTCCGCCAAGATAGACGCAAATAAAATCGGCAGTGCTGCGTTTTTTGCACCTGAAATGGTCACTTCACCAACTAGTGGTTTATCTGACCCAATAACTCGAAACTTTTCCATCAATAAACCTTAAAGCGACATCAATTTCTTATCACGAGCCCACTCTTCTGGTGTGAACGCTTTGATTGATAATGCGTGAATGTCGTTACGCTGGATGTATTCCATCAGAGGAGCATAAATTAGCTGCTGCTTCTTAACGCGGCTCATTCCATCGAAACAAGCATCAACAGCAACCACTTCATAGTGGCTACCTTCACCTTTCACATGCACTTCTTGAAGGTTTAGTGCTTCTTCTAATAACTGTTGTACTTTTGCGCTATCCACAATTTACCCCTGATAATTCTGTATGTGTTTGGCCACTAAAGATTCAACATTGCTCAGTTGAAACAAAGTGCGCAGTTGCGCCGGCACGAAACTGAGCATTATATGACAGTTTTGCTTTTTTGCATGCTCTAATAAGTGGATTAACATCACCATTCCTGCAGAGTCGACGCGCTCTATCTCTTTTAGCGAGCATTCCAGCTCCGATTGAGCAGGTTGCCATTGCTGTGCATACGCCCACAATGAAGGCACTGTATCTCTATCAAGTGCCCCTGTTAGCTTAAGAATGTTTTGATCCAATTGCCACTGAGCGGGAGTCTGGGCCATTATTTCTTCGCCTCGAAGCGGATCGGTTCTGCGGCCAATTTTTCTAGGTCTTTAGCAACAGATAGAATACCTTCTTGACGAATTTTACTGTTCCATTCGGATTGTTTACTAGAAAGCAAACTAATGCCCTCTGCAATCATATCGAATGCTTCCCACTCACCAGACTGGTTGTCTTTACGCAGTTTAAACTCAAGTTTGATGTTTGGACGCGGAGTATCGATGATATCAACTTTAATGCTTGTAATACGCTTAGAGTCATCAATGCTAGGCTCAGGACCAAACTCAATTTTTTGGTCAGAGTATTGCGTCAACACTTGTGCATAAGACGCAATCAGGTAAGCACGAAATGCATCGATAAACTCAAGTACATCTTCACGCTTAGCACCTTTTAAGTTTGGACCAAGAAGTTTTAACCCTGCATAGCGGTAGTTGACGTAAGGCATTAGCTCTTCTTCAACGATCACTTTAAGTAAATTTGGATCTTGTTTGATTTTCGGCTGTTCGGCTTTCAATCTTTCGAACGTGACTTCAGCTACCTGCTTCATCATCTTATAAGGTTCAGTTTTATCCACCTCTGCTGCTGTTGCTCCAAAGACGCTAAACACAGCACAAACTGAAAGTAGTAATCTCGCTAACATAGTTATTCCTTACTTGAGTCGTCTGAACCACCTACGCTGTATAGTACTTGACCAATTAAGTCTTCAAGCACAAGCGCCGATTTGGTGTCTTCGATGGTATCACCATCCACCAGCATGACTTCATCATCAAAAACGAAGCCAGGTACTAAACCAATGTATTGCTCACCAATCAGGCCAGATGTCAAAATTTGTACGCTCGACGTTTCTGGGAACTGATTGTATTTGCTATTGATAGATAGTGTTACAACTGGCAATAAGTTGTCTGGGTTAAGCGAAATACTACTTACTCGACCAATCACAACGCCCCCCACTTTTACGGGAGAACGAACTTTTAAACTGCCAATATTATCGAACTCGGCTTTGAGGGTATAAGTATCACCAGAGCCAATGCTTTTTACGTCAGCAACTTGAAAAATCATCACAAGAATCGCGCAAATTCCCGCTAATACAAAGCTGCCAACCCATAATTCAGTTTTACGTGTTTGTTGCATGATTAATTCCCAAACATCAATGCGGTCAGTACAAAGTCTAATCCTAGTACTGCTAAAGAAGAATGCACAACAGTGCGCGTAGTTGCTCGGCTGATCCCTTCCGATGTTGGAATAGCATCATAACCGTTAAATAGAGCGACCCAAGTAACCGTAATTGCAAACGCAAAACATTTGATCATACTGTTACCAATGTCTTGCCCTAGCTCAACAGAGGACTGCATCGCTGACCAAAAACTGCCGTGATCAACGCCTTTCCAGTCAACACCAACAAGCTGAGCGCCCCAAATTCCCACAGCCATGAAAATCATAGCCAGTAAAGGCATTGAGATAACCCCAGCCCAAAACCGTGGTGCAATCACTCGTTTCAATGGGTCTACCGCCATCATTTCAAGGCTAGACAGTTGTTCCGTTGCTTTCATTAGACCTATCTCTGCGGTTAACGCAGAACCGGCACGACCAGCAAACAAAAGTGCAGTAACAACGGGTCCTAATTCACGGAGTAACGAAAGCGCTACCATTTGCCCCAAACTGCCTTCTGCGCCGTAATCCACCAACACAACATAGCCTTGTAGACTCAAAACCATTCCAATGAACAGACCAGATACGACGATGATCGCTAGCGACTGAACACCAACAGAATAAAGTTGCTTAACAAGCAGAGGAAAGCTTCTGATCGGTTGTGGCTTAGAAAATAGCGCCCCAATCAACATGAAAGTCGCACGACCAAATGCTCCGCAAATAGAAAGCGTGCGTCGACCCAGCGAGGCGACAAAGTGAATGAAGTTATCGACCATCAAATAAGTCCTTTTCGATACTTTGAGAAGGGAAACGAAACGGTACAGGACCGTCGGCATCACCTTGTAAGAACTGCTGGACACGAGGATCAGAGTTTTGAGTCAGCTCTTCTGGCGTACCATAGGCGATGATTTTTCCATCGGCCATCAGGTATACCCAGTCAGCAATACTCATGACTTCAGGTACGTCGTGAGAAACCACAATAGAGGTCAAACCTAACGCTTGGTTTAGATTGCTAATTAGCTCAACCAAAACGCCCATAGTGATTGGGTCTTGCCCCACAAACGGCTCATCGTACATGATCAGGTCAGGGTCAAGTGCGATTGCACGAGCCAAAGCAGCGCGTCTTGCCATACCACCTGAAAGCTCACTCGGCATTAATTGCGCCGCGCCGCGTAGACCGACAGCTTCGAGCTTGAGTAACACCATGGTGCGAATCAAATCTTCCGATAAATCGGTATGCTCTCTCAATGGAAAGGCGACATTATCAAAAACATTCAAATCAGTGAATAAAGCCCCTGACTGGAACAACATGCTCATTTTCTTTCGAGCATGGTAGAGTTTTTTACGCGAGAGAGAGGGAATATTGTCTCCATCAAACCAGATCTCTCCTTGCTCGGGATACAACTGACCACCAATCAAACGCAGCAGTGTTGTTTTACCAATTCCCGATGGTCCCATAATGGCCGTCACTTTGCCCTCAGGAACATGCAGATCAATATCATCAAAGATCATGCGTTCTCCCCGTGAAAAAGTGAGGTTGTTCACGGTGACTAAATCGTTGTTCGACATATCATCTCTTCTACTGTAGGAGCGTTGCAACTCACGGAATCATCAAGCAGATACTCATCGGAGTTGAATTCTACGTTTAATAAAGTAACGTCGGTACATTTATTAGGCTGCAATCATAAGCACATTGGCGTTGAATTTAAAGCACTGTTCAATTAAATAAAGTCGAGTATATCCCTGCAATTTCTCATGGTTTATGACCTAATTAGCACGAAGTGTTTAAATCCTAGACCAGAATTGCTCATTTAAATGAGTGAGATTTACATACATTTTCGTTACTAACCTTTAATTTATTCTTCGTTTATCTTCCATTTTAGGCCGCAAAAGGTCAAAATTAGCGGTTATTCATTTTACTTATTTAATACTTAGGAATTCTCATGCTCGAAGCCGTTGCGTTGCTTATAGTCGGTCTTGTTTTGCTTGTTTGGAGTGCAGATAAACTTGTTTTTGGCTCTGCAGCGATAGCCCGCAACGTCGGTATTTCCCCGCTTGTCATCGGCATGACAATCCTTGCGATGGGCTCATCCGCCCCTGAGATGATGGTATCTGCAACCGCCGCTTGGGATGGCAAAACAGATACAGCGGTGGGTAACGTATTAGGCTCAAACATAGCGAACATTGCGTTAATCCTAGGTATTACAGCGCTGATCAAGCCTTTGTCGATTAGCTCCGCCGTCATCCGCCGAGAACTTCCACTCATGATAGCCGTAACCGTACTCGCTGGTATTCTGCTTTGGAATAGCCATCTCGGTTTTTATGAGGGTGTCTTATTGTTTGTACTCTTTGGGGCATTTTTATTTGCTATGTTGCAAATCAGCCGCAAAGAGCAAAAATCAGGTGATGTTTTTCTTGATGACCAAGAGTCAGAGATCCCAGAAGGCGTCAGTAACCCTAAAGCAATCATGTGGGTGGTTATTGGCTTGATACTGCTTCCTTTGGCAGCCAGCATGCTGGTTGATAACGCGGTAATTATTGCTAAACACTTTGGTATGAGCGACCTTGTTATCGGTCTAACTATTATCGCCATTGGCACTAGCCTGCCTGAACTGGCCGCATCACTTGCGGGAGTTTTAAAGGGTGAAGACGACATGGCTGTCGGTAACATTATCGGTTCGAATGTGTTTAACATTCTGGCGGTAATGGGGATTCCTGGCATCATTAATCCATCGGTGCTCAGTGAGTACGCGATGGGACGTGACTTCTGGGTCATGTTAGGCGTTTCATTGTTACTTGTCGCGATGTGTTTGGGTAAATCACGCAGTATTAACCGTATTGAAGGTGCCATCTTGTTTGTGTGCTTCTTAGGTTACCAAGTGTACTTATTCGCAAACATGACCGCTTAATTACCACGATCAATAAGTAGAGATCTGATATGTCCAATCAATTTGATTTTCGCGCTGCTGCTAAACAAGTTCTTGATATCGAAGTTGCTGCTCTGCAAGAGCTAGATACCTACTTTGATGATCAATTTGAAAAAGCGTGTGAACTTATCCTTTCCAACAACGGCAAAGTTGTCGTTATGGGTATTGGCAAGTCAGGCCATATTGGTAACAAGATTGCCGCCACTCTGGCAAGCACTGGGACTTCGGCGTTTTTCGTTCATCCAGGCGAAGCCGCACATGGTGACTTGGGTATGATCAGCCCTGGTGACATCGTGCTGGCAATTTCTAACTCTGGTGAATCAAACGAAATTCTGTCTCTATTTCCAGTATTAAAGCGCCTAAATATTAAGATCATCAGCATGACAGGTAAGCCAGAATCAAATATGGCCAAGCTGTCTGACTTACACCTGCAAATTACGGTACCTCAAGAAGCTTGTCCGTTAGGCCTGGCGCCAACTAGCAGTACGACTGCCACATTAGTGATGGGAGATGCATTAGCCGTAGCTCTGCTTCAAGCTCGTGGTTTTTCTGCCGAAGATTTTGCCCTATCTCACCCAGGTGGTGCACTGGGGAGAAAACTGCTACTTAAGTTGTCTGATATTATGCACTTTGGAGAAGCGTTACCTAAAGTTTCTCCTGACGCATTAATTCGCGATGCCCTGCTTGAAATTTCAGAAAAGGGGTTAGGCATGACAGCCATCGTCGATGAGCACGATGCTATGCTTGGTATATTCACCGATGGTGATTTACGTCGTACCTTAGACAAGCGTATCGATATTCATACGACGGCAATTGGCGAGGTCATGACGACAAACCCAACCACAGCACACCCTGATATGCTGGCGGTTGAAGGTTTGAACTTGATGCAGAATAAAAACATTAACGCTCTGATTTTATGTAAAGACGAAAAAATTGTGGGTGCACTGAACATGCACGATTTACTAAAAGCTGGCGTGATGTAATATCAGCACAAACATTTAAATCATTTATTAGACGAATAAAGGCAATGGTCAGGGAAGTACTGAGCTAAACGATAGGCCTTCATTATATGAGTTTTACTCGCCTTATTTATTTGCTCTTGATCTTCGTTGTAGCGTGGTGCGGTTATTACCTACTAACCCCTAAAGGCAACGACGCAATTCAAGTAGCACCAGATTCTGAACTGCCCATGTTCAGTGGTTCTGGATTAGAAAACATCACCTACGGTGAAGATGGTGTCCGCAGTTACATCATTCGCTCCACTAACTTAGACCATTATGCTAAGAGTGGAGATACTATTTTTAATAACCCGACTTTGATGGTTTACCGTGAAGGTAGCGTCATTGAATGGAAGGTGACTGCCACAAGAGCAGTGTTAGATGAAGACCAAGTTTTGACTTTATATGACAAAGTCTTAATGCAAAATCTTCTGCCTGGTGCGAGTTTTGATACCATGGCAACAGACAAACTGGTCATTAATCTAACCAATCGTGATTTTAAAGCTGACCAACAAGTGATGTTGGTTGGACCACAATTTGAAACTACTGGAGGCGCAATGCAAGGCAACTTAAAACAGCATACTGCGACTCTGACAGATGAAGTTCAAGGTCGATATGAAACCGTTACACCTTAGCCTACTGGCACTGGTATTGGCGGCGCCTCAAGCGCTGGCACTCAAGTCGGATACTCAACAGCCGGTTTACATAAACTCTGACACCCAACAGGTTGATATGAAGAGTAACCAGGTTGTTTTTGAAGGCGATGTATCTCTTAAGCAAGGGAGCATCAATATCGATGCTGATAGAATCGTGGTAACTCGCGATCCTAAAACCGAAGCAATTAAACAGATTCAAGCATTTGGTAAACCTGCGAAGTTTTCTCAGCTGATGGACGATGGTAAAACACTTAGTGGTCAAGCTACGGAGTTGGATTACCGTATTTCTACAGACGAACTGACCATGAAAGGTCAAGCGCAGCTGGCACAAGACAACAACACCATCAAAGGTTCTTCGATTCGTTACCAAATTGGTAAACAAAAGCTAGTCGCAGATAGCTCTAAGGAAGAGCGCGTTACGACCATTTTGCAACCCAATCAGATAGAGAACTAATATGGCAGTACTGAGTGCGAAAAACTTGGCGAAAAGCTACAAAAAACGCAAAGTCGTCACTGATGTTAGCTTAGAAGTTGAATCTGGTCAGATTGTTGGGCTACTCGGTCCAAACGGTGCGGGTAAAACCACCTCGTTTTACATGATTGTCGGCTTAGTACCTCGTGATGAGGGCACCATTACCATTGACGACAATGACATCAGTATTTTACCGATGCATAGCCGTTCACGCCTTGGCATTGGCTATCTTCCGCAAGAAGCGTCGATTTTCCGTAAGCTTTCAGTAGAAGATAACATCATGGCCGTACTTGAAACTCGTCAAGAAATGACGAGGGAAGAGCGCCAAGATAAACTGGAAGATTTGTTGGAAGAATTCCACATCCAGCACATCAGAACCAGTGCTGGTATGGCACTATCAGGGGGTGAGCGACGCAGGGTGGAAATCGCTCGAGCTTTAGCGGCCAACCCTCAGTTCATTTTATTGGATGAACCTTTCGCTGGTGTTGACCCAATTTCGGTTAATGACATCAAGAAAATCATTGAGCATCTGCGCGATCGTGGTCTCGGAGTGTTAATCACTGACCATAATGTACGTGAAACACTGGACGTATGTGAAAAAGCCTATATCGTGAGCCAAGGGCACCTAATTGCATCGGGAACTCCGGCAGAAGTTCTCAATAATGAACAGGTGAAACAAGTTTATCTCGGCGAACAATTCCGTCTATGATTATATTAGGAACGGTAAGATTCTGAGCATTACAAGGTAAGTAACACTGAATGAAACCTTCATTACAACTCAAGCTAGGTCAGCAGTTAGCCATGACGCCACAGTTGCAGCAAGCGATTCGCTTATTGCAATTGTCGACACTCGATCTTCAACAAGAAATCCAAGAAGCGTTGGACTCAAACCCATTATTGGAAGTTGAAGAAGGCCAAGACGAGCCTCTAGCAAACGGTGAAGATAAGTCAGCGGTCGAGGCTGCTGATAGCAACAGTGCTAGCGAACCAACAGAAATTGACGTTCCAGATAGCTCCGATGTGATAGAGAAATCAGAAATTAGCTCTGAACTTGAAATCGACACGACTTGGGATGACGTCTACAGCGCGAATACTGGTAGCACCGGCTTAGCTCTTGATGATGATATGCCCGTCTACCAGGGCGAAACCACTGAATCATTGCATGATTACCTCATGTGGCAGCTTGACCTAACACCATTCAGTGAAACCGACCGCACGATTGCATTAGCGATTATTGACGCTGTTGACGACTACGGCTATTTAACTTTGTCGCCTGAAGAGATTCATGAGAGCTTCGATAATGAAGAGATAGAGTTAGACGAAGTAGAAGCCGTTCGTAAACGCATTCAACAATTCGATCCTCTTGGCGTAGCATCGCGTAACTTACAAGAATGTTTGTTACTGCAATTGACGACCTTCCCAGAAGACACGCCGTGGCTTGCTGAAGCCAAAATGATACTTGCGGATCACATTGATCACCTAGGCAACCGAGACTACAAGCTCGTCATCAAAGAGACTAAGCTGAAAGAAGCCGATCTTCGTGAAGTCTTAAAGCTTATCCAACAGTTAGATCCTCGTCCAGGTAGTCGCATCACTCCTGATGATACCGAGTACGTAATCCCAGACGTATCCGTTTTTAAAGACAATGGCAAATGGACCGTTTCTATAAACCCGGATAGCGTGCCAAAATTAAAAGTAAATCAACAATATGCTCAATTAGGCAAAGGTAATAGCGCGGATAGCCAGTACATCCGCAGCAATTTGCAAGAGGCAAAATGGTTAATTAAGAGCTTAGAGAGTAGAAACGAGACGCTACTCAAAGTTGCAAG
>NZ_JAWPOL010000358.1:0-1082 GCF_033391095.1 Vibrio sp. Vb0667
ATTTCAATGATCTCCTAACCAAAGCCATCAATAACGTAAACTCACTTCAAAAATCATCTGGCGATCTACAAACGCGTTTTGATCGTGGTGATGCCGATGTTTCCTTATCTGACGTCATGATTGCTCGTAACAAATCCAGTGTTGCTTTTGAAGCCACTGTTCAAATCCGCAATAAGCTCGTTGAGGCCTACAAAGACCTCATGAACATGCCAGTGTAATTTAGGTAATAAGTGTGGCAGACAAGTCTACAGATTTAACCGTCACTGATGGCGGCTCAGATGGCGCACTGGTTTCTAGCTCCGATATGGATGTGGAAAGCCAAAATCCAGATTTAGAAGAGCGCAGTGCATCAAAATTCGATATGGCCGTGGGCGACCTCGATTTGCTTCGACAGGTCGTGCTTGTGCTATCGATCTCTATCTGTGTTGCGTTAATCGTGATGTTGTTCTTCTGGGTAAAAGAACCAGAAATGCGCCCGCTTGGCGCTTACGACACTGAAGAACTGATCCCTGTTCTGGATTACCTTGACCAGCAAAAAATCAATTACAAACTCGATGGTAATACCGTTTCGGTGGAGTCGAGCGAGTACAACTCAATCAAATTAGGCATGGTGCGTTCGGGCGTCAATCAAGCGACCGAAGCGGGTGATGACATTCTGCTGCAAGACATGGGCTTTGGTGTTTCTCAGCGCCTAGAGCAGGAACGTCTTAAGCTCAGCCGTGAGCGTCAGCTAGCTCAAGCCATTGAAGAAATGAAGCAGGTTCGCAAAGCGCGAGTGTTATTGGCGTTGCCGAAACACAGTGTGTTTGTGCGTCATAACCAAGAAGCTTCCGCCTCAGTATTTTTGACGCTATCGACAGGCGCCAACCTCAAGCAGCAAGAAGTGGACTCGATTGTCGATATGGTCGCGAGTGCCGTTCCAGGCATGAAGACATCGCGCATTACCGTCACTGATCAGCATGGCCGTTTGTTGAGCTCTGGTTCGCAAGATCCGGCGTCTGCCGCGCGTCGTAAAGAGCAAGAGTTAGAACGCAGCCAAGAACAAGCATTGCGTGAAAAAATCGACTCTGTTCTGTTGCCTA
>NZ_JAWPOL010000359.1:0-1081 GCF_033391095.1 Vibrio sp. Vb0667
GCGTTTGCAGTGTGCTTTGTACTCTACCTCATTAAAGCAATGGCTGGAGGAGACGTTAAATTACTCACCGTCATAGGGGCATGGCTGGGACTGAGTAATCTGTGGGAAGCGTCTATCGGAATTATTCTCGCAGGGGGTATTGTTGGCATCTTTTATTTGATGCTGCACATTGCTTCAACGAGCGTTGCTCTAACTCATCAGGTCAAGGGCTACTGCATTGAAAAAGTTACACCAGGCTTTAGGTCTAATAAGCCACTAGTGATTCCTTTCGCGCCTGTAATCGTAATCGGATTAGCTTATTTCTCCTACACGCACTAATACTTATAAATAGAAAAACATACGACATCAGTTGACTAGGCAACTTCAAGAGGGGAAGTATGATGGGCTCTGCGTATTGGGAAAAACTAGTGCCACAAATCAATCCACCAAAGGTGCCTTCCGCAGTGGAAGGTCTTGGGATCCCAGCTTCAGTCGTTGAAAACCTAGTTCTGAAACATCTGGCTGCTTATCCCAAATGTGATTTAGTTGAACTGACTCAACGTTTGTGTGTGGTTTCAAACATCGTTGAGCTTGCACTCGCGCAGTTGAGAAAACGCAGTTGGGTTGAGGTGTATCAGCCTGCGTCAGACAAACTAAGTCATTCGTATTCTAATGTTCGATATAGCCTTACCGAATTTGGTTTGGCTGAGGCGGATATTGCTTATCGAAAAGATCCCTACATTGGCCCAGTTCCTGTGTCGTTGGAAGATTATTGGACGGTTGTGGAAGGGCAAGATCTGCGTAAAAACCCGATCATGCGCGCTGATGTGGAGCGTGCGTTGTCCGATGTATTTGGCTCCGAGCATTTAATTCCAGTGCTTGGCCCGGCGATTAACTCAGGTCGAGCAATGCTGCTATACGGGCATGCTGGTACTGGTAAGAGTTACGTGGCTGCGCGTGTTTTGAATGCGATGAGTACGTCGGTTTTCATTCCTTACGCTATTTATGCTGATGGCAACATCATCAAAGTATTTTCCGAGCACCATCACCGTCGTTTAGACAACTCCCATTCTCAAGTATTCGTTAAGTTGGAAACGCATTA
>NZ_JAWPOL010000360.1:0-1081 GCF_033391095.1 Vibrio sp. Vb0667
TAGGCTTGTTTGGCTTCCGTCTAGGTTTACGACCGCAATTGGCTGCTCTCTCGGGGTTTGTTGTGCGTATGGCAGCGGATACAAAAACGAATAAAAAACCACGCCACCAAAAACAGTTAATGTGACGACGGGGTTGGTCAGCACAGAGCGAATCTCTGCTTTAATCAGTTGCCAGAGTGTCATGCTGCCTCCCTTTGCTGAGTCGACAGTGCTGCCGCTCGGTTTTTATGCATGAATGCGGCTGTCAGTAAGAGTGGCACCACATACCAGATCATTGGCCACAAAGCACTAAACGATTGAGCGGCTGAGGCTCCGTAGCTTGCCTGACCAACCTGAACTTCGATGTAATGGGTGATAGGTAATGGTGAGCGCCAAGCATGAGCGAGCGTGTTCATGTCGGAAACTGGAAACGTAATCCCCATAAAAGCAAAACTTGGCGCAGTAAACGCACCAGCAAAACTCATTGCGCGGGCAGGGTCCATCGATAAAAAGAAAAACAGTGCGCCCATAATGATACAGGCAACAACGGTGACCAATTGAGCCAGTAACATGACTACGAGACTGCCTTCCATCGGCCAGTCCAATAACACATAAAACCAGTAGAGGAACAAGGCACCTTGCAACATAAACACTGGGATGTATTGGCTCAAAATTGCGCTGAGTTTTGTGTATGGTTTATTACCCAAAAACTCAAAGCCATTTTTGCCCCCATAAATGCGAAAGTGCGCCGCAAGGATCAAAATCGTACTCACAACGATACAAATTTGCCAAATCGCAGGCACGATAGCGGTGACCAAAAACTGCGCGTAGTTAGTGTTGCGATTAAACAGCGCGGTGATTTGGGTCGACACTGGCACAGCTTGGCCGAGCGCGGACAACGTCGTTGTATTGCCTTTGGCGAGATTGCCCATCACTTGCACCTGAGCATCAAAGTACCCTTGAGCTTGTGCCACAGCTGAATTAATTAACTTTGCCACCAAAATATATTGGCTGTTAAAAAACACTGAAAGCTGCGGTTGGCGATGCAGCAAAATGTCTTGGTCAAACTTAGATGGAATGACGGCAAAAGCGTAAATATCGC
>NZ_JAWPOL010000361.1:0-1080 GCF_033391095.1 Vibrio sp. Vb0667
GACACCATTTTCTCCTTGTCTGGACGGTTATGATGATCAAATCATCTGGTGAACAAAATCATATCACTCTTGATGCACCTTGCGAGTGACAATCTGGAAAAAGGCGATGAAAAAAACTGAAAATGACCCAGCACTCACACTCAAGTATACTTCTCGTACCAAACGGACAAAGTACAGAGAAAGACCATGATCGATACCCACGCGCACATATACGCGAGCGAATTTGATAACGACCGCGATGAAGTGGTTGAGCGCGCCTTAACTCAAGGCATCACTAAGATTTTGCTGCCGAATATCGATCTGGACTCGATTGAACCGATGTTGCAGACCGAAGCAGCGTATCCGGAAGTGTGCCACTCAATGATGGGTTTGCACCCATGTTACGTTGATAGCAACGTTGATCAAACGCTAGAAATCATCCGAGGCTGGTTCGAAAAACACAACTTTATCGCCGTGGGCGAAATCGGCATCGACCTGTATTGGGATAAAACCTACCGAGCAGAGCAAGAGATGGCTTTCGTAACCCAACTCAATTGGGCAAAAGAGATGGATTTACCTGTGGTGATCCACACCCGTGATTCCATCGAAGAAACGCTGACTCTGCTTCGTCAAGAGCAAGACGGTCGCCTGCGTGGCGTGTTCCATTGTTTTGGTGGCAGCTTAGAAGAGGCACGAGCAATTAACGAGTTGGGCTTCCACCTTGGTTTAGGCGGTGTATCGACATTTAAAAATGGCGGCATGGACCAAGTCATTCCACACTTAGACATGCAATGGGTCATCTTAGAAACAGACTGCCCATATTTGGCGCCAGTGCCGCATCGCGGTAAACGCAATGAGCCAGCTTACACATCGCTCGTCGCGCAGCGAGTGGCAGACTTGCGTGGCGAAGAAGTCGCAACCATAGATGCTATCACCACGGAAAATGCAAAAAACTTATTTAAGATTTAAGCAAGACAACAAACGCAACAAGCGGCCACACTAGGTCGCTTTTTATTGCCTAAACGGTTGGGTGAACAGGCCAAACCTGAAACGACTCAACCAGCAATACTGTAGTGTTGATAGACATAACTATTAACTTGT
>NZ_JAWPOL010000362.1:0-1080 GCF_033391095.1 Vibrio sp. Vb0667
TCACCCGGAAGACGGGCTATCACCTTGGTTTTATCTTCAGATAACTCAAGACACAGCTTCCACATACCCTTACCACTTTGCTTCCCATCAACACTTTCAGTCTAACCAAAAACATTTTCTGAACAAACCTCGCACTTCGAAGAATAGGGCTCAGGTCACTAAAGGTCGAAGCCTTGGTATTATTGAGTAAATAAAGTATTAGGCATGGTGATTCATCCGCGTAAATCATTCCACTCACGTTTCACTTCATGCGCCACTCTACAGCATGAGAAAGTTGTAGCTTGTAGTTATAGCGCTTCAATACAATAGAAGTGGCGACGCCACTCCTTCCCTTTTATTGGCGATTTTGTTTACAGCTCAACATTGAACTTAGTCGGTCATGAGTTTGCTTTTTATCATTCATCAAAAACAAAAAAGGAGTGAATTTACAGTGTAAAGTCACTCCTCTCAGCTCGTCTCTATTTACAGTGTAAATCCATAAGGCGTTGCGTTTACACTGTAAATTGACTCAACAACTTTTCTAACTCACTTCTTAACTGTTGCTCAACTTGCTTTCTTCCCGATAATCCAAATTGTTTGGCACAAATGCCCCAATCATGGTTTAAGAACACTTTACTTATCATCAAATCAGAAACAGGCCCCAAACCATGTTGACGCAGCCACTGTTGTAACCACACAAAAATCGATTCATAGCTTGCACCACCCTGCGCATAGCTTTGAAGCAATACTCGCTTAGTCGGATGTAAGGTTTGATGTTGAATCGGTTGACGCAACAAGCTTCTAGCCAGACTCGGCTCTAACTTAGGATAAACAAGGGAAAGGCTCGCAGACAAAAACTCATGAAACAATGCTTGTGCGTCATCAATCCAAGTTTGTGATTTATTCGCAAGTTGGCGAACCATCAACAATGAATAACAACCGCTGGCGGCATCGCGCATAGTTCCTAAACGAATGGATTGATAACCAGCTTGTTGCCAAAACTGAATCAACTCTTCCGTCGCACCAAAACTTGTCGATAGATAATCCACATGTTCTCCAACACTTTCCTCGAGTAGTGTTAGCATGTGCTTGCCAATGCCC
>NZ_JAWPOL010000363.1:0-1080 GCF_033391095.1 Vibrio sp. Vb0667
TGCACGCAGTTGCCCTTGAGCAATCACCTCTTTAACTAACGCGACAGTTTCAATAATGTTCTCGCCAGCACGCTTTTTCACGTCAAGCACAATGGCAGGCTCACCATCCAAGCGCGCAAAGCTTTCCGGATCACGAAACGCTCGGCGAACTGTGGCCACATCACCAAAGGTGATCACTTCTTTGCCATTCACTTTGATAGGCAATTCGAGAACATCTTTCAGAGAATCAAACACCGACGGAACTTTGACCGAAAAGCGCCCATATCCAGTATCGACAAAACCAGCCGCAACCACTCGGTTGTTTAGTGCGATCAAGTTATAGATATCGGCCTGATCCAATCCATAGCTTTCCATTAAAAGCGGATCGACCACGATCTCGACAATGTCTTCACGATCACCAGCAATATCGACTTCCAAGATCTGACGGAAGCTTTCTAATCTGTCACGCAACGTTCGTGCGATTTGAACAATGGTTCTCTCTGGCACCGTGCCATAAAGCACAACGGTTAAAACTGGCTCCTCTGAAGCAAAAGTAACTTCATTGACCGTCGGTTCATCACTGTCTGCAGGTAACTTAGGTTTCGCCAGATCGACCGCGTCGCGAACATCCGCCATCGCTTTATCGAGATCCACGCCAACGCTAAACTCCAAAGTGACTGAGGCGTGGCCTTCGGAGGCAACCGATGTCATCTCTTTCACCCCTTCAATTGAGCGCAGTTCTTGTTCGATAGGACGAACCAGTAAACGCTCAGCATCAGTTGGAGAAATACCTTGATGCCCCACAGAGACGTAAATGATAGGAATAGTGATATCGGGACTAGATTCTTTTGGGATGGTGACGTAAGTAATGACCCCTGCGATGAGGATCATCACCAACAAGGTCAACATCGTTCTTGATCGGGATAACGCAGCGTCAATTATGCTAAACATGCTGCCTCCCTATTTTTCGGCCGCATCGGCAGCGACATCACCGACTTTATTCGCAATCACGGTATCGCCATCACGAACAAACCCCTGTCCTAATACAATGATGTCCGCTTGCTCGCCAAGCCCTGATAACCAAACACCATCTTCTTCTGC
>NZ_JAWPOL010000364.1:0-1079 GCF_033391095.1 Vibrio sp. Vb0667
TGGTCTAGATCAAGTTCAGCAAAGGTTCTGATCACAATGAGTTCTCCACAAGCAAAGCTTGGTTAATGGTTCGCCAAAGCAGCATAGAATATAAAAAGGTCGCACATTATAAAGTGATTGGTGATAAGGATCACATGTTATTTCACATCTTAAGATAAAACTCGTGGGTTAAGCGGACAAAATCATCGCTGTAACCGTCTGATGAGTGAATGATCAAATGTGACTCTTGAGTATCGCAAGGTTGCTTTGCCAGTTCAAACAGCAAACGGTGCACGGGTTTCTTTTCCGATGGTTGCACGCGGCACAGTCGAGATAGAGCCCAACCCTGGGTTAATGCTAGTTCAATAAATAGCTCCCCTTCGGTGATTGGCAGCACAAAGCTGGCTTTTCCTTCTGTATCTAGCAACTGATAACAACAATTAAGCAACGCATCATGGCGTAGGGAGTCGGTATGCCTTGCGGTTGCTCGCTGGCTTTGTTTAGCTTGCTCACCAGTGTTGAAATAGGGTGGGTTGCAAACAATGCGTTGAAAGCGTTGCGGCGGCGAAAAAATCAAAACATCGGTATGCTGAACTGAGAGTCGGTCGTGCCACGGCGAGTGCGAAAAATTGTGGCTTGCGGCTTCAACCGCTGTGGTTTCGATGTCAACGGCGGTAATTTTTGCGTCAGGAAAGCGTTGAGCACACATCAAAGCGAGTAACCCTGTTCCTGTCCCGATATCCAAGATATGGGCAGGGCTCGGACTTTCCATCCACGCGCCAAGCATCACGCCGTCGGTACTCACCGGCATGCCACTTTCGCCTCCTTCGATACAAAACTGCTTAAACTTGAAGCCTTTAGTTTGAAATTTTCCGCTCTTCATGATTGTTTTTTATCTGCTCAATATTTAAGTGAAATTCGCTATTGTTTCTTATTTGTATAGATTGTTGTTTTGTTGGTTATTAAATTGTATGGTTAATTGATCGAGATAAAGAACTGTACGGTTCTTTTGATCTAGTTAGATACACTGCTTTTAAGTTTGAAAACTAAATTAATATGGTGTTTTTTTCTTAAAGGTTGCCAAATGATGAGTCTTTCGT
>NZ_JAWPOL010000365.1:0-1078 GCF_033391095.1 Vibrio sp. Vb0667
GGAATTGCTACTCTCGGTAATTATAAAGAGATGCATTTTATGAATGCGCAATTACTGAGTGAGTTAAAACAGCTCCTCCGAGAGTTGGATGATGCCAACTTAACAGCGCTGATCTCGTACTGGGTGGCGGCGTTACAAGTCGAAAACGACGAGCTGGAAAAACATTTACCCCAAGGTGAGTAGCTCTGCTCACCTTTTTCCTTCGTTTGTCTTCTCTATTTTTGCCCTTCTATCTGTTGCTTTGTCTATTCTTCGCATCGACCAACACGAGCTTTGCTTACTTTCTGCATCTATCCACATCAACCGTTAGTCGACGTTCGACATAAAAAAAACGCATCACAAGTGATACGTTTTTTGCATCATTGTTTGTATTCGACTCTATTCGCAGTCGTCTTCACCGGCGTTAACTGGGAACAAACACATTAAGCGACTGAGGACGAATCTTGATCTCTAAACGACGGTCAGAATAGAGCTCACCGTCGATGACGTAGTCAATCGGCTTATCCGCAGTAATCGTTACCCCTGTCGCGCTCGCGTACTGAAACAGATTCGACTCATCCTGCGCACCGACGCTGGTTAATGTTAGATCCGACAACGCCACTAGGCGTCCACCCAGCGACTGAGTGTTATCAAGGTAGGTAATGTGCAATGTCCCATCATCTGGCTGCGGCGCGCCGCCACCTTGCGCTAACACAGTACTGAATGGCGCGATGTTGGCAACGACGAAGCTGTGCACCTCCATCTCCTGACTCTCCCATCCTTGTTCACTCGCCGCCTGCCCTTCGAGGGTTACTTGCAGAGTTTGCACCTCTTCGGAAATAACAGCGTTAAAAAAGCCCGTTAAATACGCCAGTTGCCCAAAAGCATTTTTCTCTTCACGATGCGCGTGTTCAATCATCTTCTGTTCCAAGCCAATACCCAGCACCAACAGAATCAAACGCTGATTACATTCTGCGGTGTCTATGCGTTGGCAATGACCTTCGAGAATGGCTTCACACGCTTTTTCCACCGGTGCTAACTTCACGCCGATGCCATACAGCACATGGCAAAGCGCATTCGCCGTGCCCAACGGTATGAT
>NZ_JAWPOL010000366.1:0-1078 GCF_033391095.1 Vibrio sp. Vb0667
GGTGAAATTGGTAGACACGCTAGCATGAGGTGCTAGTGCCTTAGGTGTGAGGGTTCGAGTCCCTCTCTCGGCACCATTATCCTTCTTCTTAAATTTCGTTTGAGTGTAATGCAAAGTTCTAAGCAGGCAAGACAATCCGCAGATGCTAACCAACTTCTGAGCGAGCTTGCAGTGCACGCCTTATTGCACCTGCACTTCAAAATCCATGCGTCTTCACGCCCTCTTCCTACAACAGAGCGTAACGATCTGCTGCAAAAATGGCTAAAGCCTAAACTGAAAAGCAATCGCTACAAACTGATTAAAAAGCCGTTAAAGTCTCTGACTCAACAGGCGAAAGGGGAAAATGGCAACCTTGAAGCCTTACTTGAACGCTGCGTTGACGCGAATAAACCAAGTAACCCGCAACCTCACTTAGATAGCTACCTGCTACTAATTAACGAAATTGAGAAAAAACTCGGTACCACGGTACTGCTTTCTCGTCCTGAAGATGTCGACCTATCGCATGACCAGCATGGCTGTTTGCTGTGTGTGTTATCAAATAACTTAAACCAACATTTCGACGACAATAACGCCATGATTGCACCAATTTCGATGCTTTTCCGTGGCCCAATGCGTCAGCGCTCATTGTTCCTTGGCAGTATTTATGCCAGTGGCACATTCAATTATGAAGTGCAATATCAAGACGAACAGTTCGTGCGCATCACGTTAGAGCTGGCGTAATATCCGCTCGGAATGAACTGAACAGACAAAATCAAAAAAGGCCGCGACACTCGCGGCCTTCTGCTCTTTACTAAAGTACCTAGATACCTAATTATCTAGGTGTCAAACCTACTTCAGGTTAATCAATTTCACGGAAGCGAGCCGTAAAGTGACGTAAAACCGGAGGCTCATATTCGAACATCAAACCTTTCAATTCATGAGCTCGGGTCTTCAACTCGATCAACGCATCCGCAATATAGTCCATGTGGTCGTTAGTATAGACTCGACGTGGAATCGTTAAGCGCATTAATTCAAGCTCAGAGGCTTTCTGTTCACCCGTTTCAGGGTCACGTCCGAGCAACAATGAGCCAATCTCAAC
>NZ_JAWPOL010000367.1:0-1077 GCF_033391095.1 Vibrio sp. Vb0667
CGTTCTTTGTACCTGTTATAACAGGCACGTCCTTTGAATTGGTAATGTCGCCTCCCTCTGGGAGGCATTTTTTTATTTGCGCAAAAAGCTTTAGGACGTATTATCCGTCTACCTCTTTCAAACCGGAAATATTCAATTGAATCATCATCCTGTTCAAGGTGCTTCTTGGATGCTAACTGCAGGATTGGCATTCGCCATCGTGAATAGCTTTGCCCAAATCGCAAGCATCCACTTTGGTGTGTCTTCCACCACTTTTGCATTGTTTCAATACGCGATCGCGTTGTTCGTTATTCTTCCTTATCTAAGAACGCTAGGCATCCGACGCTCTTTGAGAACTCAACATTTTGGCTGGCACGCTTTTCGTATTTTTCTCTCTGTTATCGGTATCCAACTGTGGCTTTGGGCGCTCGCTTACCCTGTTCCGATTTGGCAAGGCATTGCGCTGCTAATGACTTCTCCGCTGTTTGCGACCGTAGGCTCAGGGCTTATCTTGAAAGAGAAAGTGGGCACCGCACGCTGGCTTGCCACACTAACTGGCTTTATCGGTGCCATGATCATCTTAGAGCCGTGGTCAGACTCCTTCACTTGGGCAACTCTATTGCCTGTTGGGGCGGCCTTCTTTTGGGCGGCGTATTCTTTGATGGTGAAAAAGATGTCGGTAAACGATCCACCGTCTACCATGGTGGTTTACTTGTTGTTACTGATCACGCCTCTCAATATTGTGCTAGCGATACCAAGCTTTACCATGCCTAGTGACTGGACTATTTGGCTGATCCTTCTTTTTGCTGGTGCACTAACAGCATTAGCGCAATGGGCGATTGTGAAAGCTTACGCAGTTGCGGACGCTTCCTTCGTTCAACCCTTCGATCACGCTAAACTGCCTTTAAATGTGCTGGCTGGATGGATGGTCTTTGGATGGGTGCCTCCTGGTCGTTTGTGGCTAGGCGCTGCGATTATTGTGGCGTCGATTGCATTCATCACGCACTGGGAAGCAAAAAAGACAAAGTTAGTTGAAAGAAAAATCTAGCTTTTGAGTTCTATATTTTCAGGAAAGGAAATGAGGAACACCCTATGACT
>NZ_JAWPOL010000036.1:0-38439 GCF_033391095.1 Vibrio sp. Vb0667
TGATAGGTCTATATTGTTAAAGAGCTTGCTTTACGAGAAGTTTTTCTCTCAAAGCGGAGGTGCATTCTAGCGATTTAATTGACAGTGTCAAACACTTTTTCAATTTATTTTTCGTAGAAGCTTTCACCTCTCCGACCCTGCTGAAGCCTTATCGCGTCTGCCGTGTCGGTGGATGCGCATTATAGGGAACTCAGATCCGTTCGCAACCCTTTTTTGAAAAAAAATGGAAAAAAATGACTGTTCGATGACTATTTCATCAAAAAAGCAAAAAAGAGGGTAAAAAACCCTCTTTTTCTGCCTTAAAAGCCGTATTTAAATGAATGCGTACGCGTCTGCGAACATACGTTCGCTCTTCGCTTTCTTGTTCTGAGTGAACTGTTCACGTGCTGCGCCAGCCATTTCAAAACGACCTGCAATATAGATATCGTAGTTTTCTAAGCTTTCGAAATCTTCAGCTACAGCTTGTAGCACGTTACCAACTTTACCTTGCCAGTCTGCAGGAGCTTCTTCTACTACTGGCACAAAGTGAACATTGGCAAACTTGTCGGCAATCTCGACCAGTTCGTCTTTAGCATAAAGTTGGCAGTTATCGCGCGCCCCCCAATATAAATAGATAGGATTGGTTTTATTCTGCGCTACGCAGTGATCCAGAATCGAGCGAACGTAACTGAAGCCTGTACCACCAGCAATTAATAATAATGGGCGTTCGCTTTCTTCTTGAACCCAAGCATCGCCATGTGGCGCATCAATTTCAATCTGACCATCAGTTTCAAGCGCCGCTTGCATTGCTTCGACAACTTCTTGTGCATAAGCGTTGTGTTCCGCCGCACCGATGTGCAGTTCAAGTTCACCTTCATGACGACAAGGGCTGCTTGCGATAGAGAAAGGACGTTTGTCTTTTTCACCCATCACCACCATTAGGTACTGACCCGCTTTAAAAGGCACTGGTGATTCTGGATGAAGAAGGATTTGGTAAGTATTACAAGCTAACGGCTGAATAGACTTTACTTTACATTGGATGGTCATGGTGTTCCTCTCACTTACTCGTCAAAAGTAAGCACTAAATTACTTTCTGTATAGGCTTGGCAAGGGAATATCCAACCTTGCTGTTGCTCTTTTTCGGTTAGCATAGGTTCGAGGTGATAGCTCACCTCGCCCGTTAGCTTTTTACACATGCACATGGCGCAAGCGCCAACTTGGCAACGGTGTGGGAAGCGAATATTGTTGTTGAGCGCAGCTTCCAACACCGTCTCCCCTTCTTTTACTTGGAATGTAACGTCCATTGGTAGAAGGTGGACTTGATGACTCATAGAATACCTAACTGGTCCCAAATCTCATCGACTTTAGCCACAAGTTTAGGATCTTTTTTGATAGGCGTGCCCCACTCGCGCGTGACTTCAGATTCGAACTTGTTTGTCGCATCCAGTCCTAATTTGGATGAACTCTCAGTCTTACCAAGCACTTGAATCGTGTCTCTATCTGGGTCCATTCGAGTTGTCACCGCCCAAATGATGTCATTCCAATCTCGTGCATTAACGTCATCGTCGCACAAAATGATGAATTTGTTATCCGTGTACTGAGCAAAGAAGCCCCATAGATATTCCATCAACTCTTGGGATTGACCAGCTTGGTCTTTCTTCATAGTCACGACAGCAAATTGGTTGTTTGCTGTAACTGGAAGATAGACGTCAACAATCTCAGGGCGTTGCTGTTTCAACTCATTCAGTTCTGCTTCGGTAATCGCTTTGCTGTCTCGCTCAGTGACCTCGGTTCGCGTCGCCAGCTCGGCATCCCATTTAATGGTCGCATCCAAGCCCATTTTGGAGCCAAGCCCAACCACTGGTGAAGCAAAGTCGAGCGAGTCGATTGGCGTGTTATCTATCATCAAGGTATCACGTACAGGATCCATATGCTCTGACATGGCTTTCACGACATCATTCCAATCTCGTGCGTTTACCGATTCATCGCACACAATAACAAACTTGGTATACATGAATTGACGTAAGAAAGACCACACGCCCATCATTACGCGCTTGGCATGTCCTGGGTACTGCTTCTTCATGGTGACGACGGCCATTCGGTACGAACAACCTTCTGGCGGTAGATAGAAGTCTTCAATCTCTGGGAATTGCTTTTGCAGAATAGGTACAAACACTTCGTTTAATGCCACACCCAATACAGCTGGTTCATCTGGCGGACGACCTGTGTAGGTGCTGTGATAAATAGGGTCTTTACGCATAGTAATGTGCGTAATAGTAAATACGTGGTGCTTTTCTTTTTCGTTATAGTAGCCAGTGTGGTCACCGTAAGGACCTTCATCAGCAAACTCGTTCGGGTCGATATAGCCTTCCATCACGATTTCCGCGCTCGCTGGCACTTCCAAATCGTTGCTGACTGACTTCACGACTTCCGTTTTGCTTCCACGTAGCAAACCTGCAAATGCGTATTCCGATAGCGTATCTGGCACTGGTGTTACTGCGCCAAGAATGGTTGCTGGGTCTGCACCAAACGCGACCGAAACTGGGAAAGGTTTACCTGGGTTGGTTTCCATCCAATCGCGCAGATCAAGCGCACCACCACGATGGGCTAACCAACGCATGATGATTTTGTTCTTGGCAATTTTCTGCTGACGGTAAATGCCTAGGTTCTGACGTTTCTTATTTGGACCTTTGGTTACGGTTAAGCCCCAAGTAAGCAGCGGCGCTACATCTTCTGCCCAGCAGCTCATTACCGGAATTTTATCCAAGTCGACTTCATCACCTTGCCAAACAATGTCTTGGCATGGTGCTTTACGTAAACGCTTAGCCGGCATGTTCAATACTTGTTTGAACACAGGCAGTTTTTCTAAAGCGTCTTTGAAGCCTTTTGGTGGCTCAGGTTCTTTTAAATAAGCCAGCAGCTTACCGACTTCTCTTAATTCTTTAACGTCTTCACGTCCCATGCCGATTGCGACACGCTCTGGTGTACCAAACAGGTTCGTCAAAACAGGTACGTCGTAGCCGATTGGGTTCTCAAACAACAGCGCAGGTCCACCAGCACGCAAGGTGCGGTCGCTGATTTCTGTCATTTCATAAGCGGGATCGACAGGGTGAGTGATGCGTTTAAGTCGACCTTTCTGTTCTAGGTGGTCGATAAATTCGCGTAAATCCTTAAAACTCATAGGCCTTCATGCTGGCTGATTAAACTGTCCGCAGTATAACAAATAGGAGGACGCTAAGATCCTCCTATTTTGTGTGGGTATGTGAGCCAGATTACTTTAATACTTGTTCAATCTGCCGAGTCTTTATCTGATGGTTCGAAGATACTAACTCTTCCAACCAGGTTTGATGCCCTTGTTGAGCAAGCTCTCGAGCAACCATGGTTGCTTCTTCTGATAACGCCATTTTTCTAACTAGAAACTGCTTTACTTGCGGAGATAGAGGGTTAGATTTTGTAAGTAGACTAATCGCTTCTGGCTTGAGTGATGGGTTAACTGTGGCATTCATCAATTGCTGAATGGAAAAAACGTCTCCAACCGCAGCTAAACGCTCAAGTTCGGACTGGCTGTTGTAATCAGCTTTCATCCGCCAGAGTAAGTTGTACACTTCCTCATCCTGACTAACTTGTGCCAACCTGACTATCACGGCCGTCGATGGTAACCAACTGGTCACATTTGCTTTGGTTAACTGGGCCGTTAATGCAGCAAGCGCATTGGGTGATAAGCTGTCTAACTCTCGAATCAAAAGCGCTTCACGCGCTTGAGCTTGTTGAGATGGCCCTGTAAGCCATTGCTTTAAGTTAAGCTCTCTTCGTTCAGCTTGTAAGACAAAGTCCAAGGTACTTTGGTCTTGTTTCCAACGCTTAATCAAGCGACTCGCAATAACGGGAAAGTTAAAAGCGGGTACACTAAATTCATACCCATCACCTCGCTCTAACACTTGATAAGTCGGGGTCATACGGATCTGGGACTCAACAAACAGAGCCATTCGAGGCGTGAGAATCACATCTTGCTTTTCAAGCTTTTCCAATAATTGAAAGCGCACCACCTCTTGTTGAGGCAAAGCAAGTCTATCAAGGGCAAATTTAAGCGAGTCGACTTCATCTCTGACAGCGTAATCAAGCAGTTCAGAGACTTTAGTATGTATTTGAGTATCCTGAAGCCACTGTTCTACTACAGACTCATGCATTTCCTTGGCAGATAATGTCGCAGGTAGAGTGATAAGTGACAAGCTCAGGAGTAATGACGACAACATTCCTTGTTGCATGTTAACCTCCCGATAACATTTCCTTCATTCTGATACTTCTATCGGGAGAAAGCAATAAAAAAGCCACCGATATACGGTGGCTTTTCGCAGAATGACTATTTGAGACTATTGACGACGCATCGCATCGAAGAACTCATCGTTGGTCTTCGTCATCGCTAGCTTGTCGATTAGGAATTCCATTGCGTCGATTTCGCCCATTGGGTGAACGATCTTACGCAGAATCCACATCTTCTGTAGTTCGTCAGTCTTCGTCAGTAGCTCTTCACGACGTGTACCTGAGCGGTTAAAGTCAATCGCAGGGAATACACGCTTCTCAGCAATCTTACGGTTCAAGTGCAGTTCCATGTTACCTGTACCCTTGAACTCTTCGTAGATAACTTCATCCATTTTAGAACCAGTATCTACTAGTGCCGTTGCGATGATAGTTAGGCTGCCGCCTTCTTCTACGTTACGTGCAGCACCGAAGAAACGCTTAGGACGATGTAATGCGTTTGCATCCACACCACCTGTTAGTACTTTACCTGATGAAGGCACTACGGTGTTGTAAGCACGAGCTAGGCGAGTGATAGAGTCAAGCAAGATAACCACGTCTTTCTTATGTTCAACAAGACGTTTTGCCTTCTCGATCACCATTTCCGCTACTTGTACGTGACGAGATGCTGGCTCATCGAAAGTCGACGCAACCACTTCACCTTTAACTAGGCGTTGCATCTCGGTTACTTCTTCTGGACGTTCGTCGATAAGAAGAACCATCAACTCACACTCTGGGTGGTTGTACGCGATGCTTTGCGCGATGTTTTGCAGAAGCATTGTTTTACCCGCTTTAGGCGGAGCAACAATCAGACCACGTTGACCTTTACCGATTGGCGATGCCAAGTCTAAAACACGTGCTGTAATGTCTTCTGTTGAACCGTTACCACGCTCCATAACCATGCGCTCATTCGCATGTAGAGGGGTAAGGTTTTCAAATAGGATCTTGTTACGGGCGTTGTCTGGTTTATCGTCGTTAACGGTATTGACTTTTAGAAGGGCAAAGTAACGTTCACCGTCTTTTGGTGGACGAATTTTGCCAGCGATAGAGTCACCAGTACGTAGGTTAAAGCGACGAATCTGACTTGGTGATACGTAGATATCGTCCGGACCCGCAAGGTATGAACTATCTGCACTGCGTAGGAAACCAAAGCCGTCTTGCAGAATTTCCAGAACCCCATCGCCAAAGATGTCTTCGCCGCCTTTAGCGTGCGCTTTTAAAATCGCGAAGATGATGTCTTGTTTTCTTAAGCGAGCTAGGTTCTCTAATCCTAAGCTTTCGCCCAGTTTTACAAGGTCAGACACAGGTCTGTTCTTCAGTTCGGTAAGGTTCATGGTGGTGGATTCTTGTTTAGTCAAAATAAGATCTGTTTTCTAGTTAAGATGGATTTGGTCTCAGGATCGACCAAGAAGAGAAATTTGCTCAATTAACGCGCGATAAGTTAGCACTAATTAGTATTCTAGTCCAGAGTTAGAAAAACAAAACCGTGCATTGTAACTTTGCACGGTTTTATCTGTAATCACTTGGTGATTATAAGTTTGCGTCTAGGAACTCTTTTAGTTGAGTTTTAGACAGAGCACCTACTTTCGTTGCCGCTACGTTACCATCTTTAAATAGTAATAGCGTTGGAATGCCGCGAATACCAAACTTAGGTGGTGTACCTGCGTTATGGTCGATGTTTAGTTTACCGATAGTGAGTTTGCCTTCGTACTCGTCTGCGATTTCGTCCAAAATAGGAGCGATCATTTTACAAGGACCACACCATTCTGCCCAAAAATCCACTAGAACCGGGCCTGCAGCGTTGATTACATCGTTTTCAAAACCGTCATCAGTTAGCTGCAAAATCTTATCACTCATCTTCCACTCCAATGTGTTTTTCGAAACTGGTTGGATGATAACCAGTAATTAGATGCCCTATTGGAATGTATTTACTTTCGTATTGCAAGCTTTAGCTGATATTCTATAGCCATGAAAAAGACGCATATCACAGAGCAAAAGTTCGCCGATTTGGGCTTAAAGCCCCAAGTTATTGAAGGATTGGACAAAAAAGGGTTCGAATTTTGTACCCCTATCCAAGCCTTGGCGTTGCCGGTCCTGCTCACCGGCCAAGACATCGCAGGCCAGGCCCAAACGGGTACTGGTAAAACGCTCGCGTTTCTTACTGCTACGTTCAACCACCTTCTGACGACTCCGGAACATGAAGGTCGTAAGCCTACACAGCCACGCGCAATTATTATGGCGCCTACACGTGAGCTCGCTATTCAGATTTACAATGATGCAGAATCATTAACTGAAAGCACAGGTCTAAAAACCGCTCTAGCTTACGGTGGTGAAAGCTACGACAAGCAACTTGCGAAACTGCAAGACGGCGTAGATATTCTGATCGGAACAACAGGCCGTATCATCGATTTCTACAAACAGCGCGTATTTAACCTCAACAACATTCAAGCTGTTGTTCTGGACGAAGCCGACCGCATGTTCGATCTTGGCTTTATTAAAGACATTCGCTTCTTGTTCCGTCGTATGCCTGAGCCAAAAGAGCGTTTGAACATGCTGTTCTCAGCAACGCTGTCTTACCGCGTTCAAGAACTGGCATTCGAACACATGAATACTCCTGAGCATGTCGTTGTCGAACCAGAACAAAAAACTGGCCACCGTATCCAGGAAGAGCTTTTCTATCCTTCGAATGAAGACAAAATGGCGCTGCTTCAAACACTAATTGAAGAAGAGTGGCCAGATCGCGCTATCATTTTTGCCAATACCAAGCATAAGTGTGAATCGGTTTGGGGACATTTGGCTGCCGATGGACACCGTGTAGGCCTTCTTACTGGCGATGTACCGCAGAAGAAGCGTGAGAAGATTCTTGAGCAATTCACCAAAGGTGATGTCGACATCTTAGTTGCAACTGACGTTGCAGCGCGTGGCCTGCATATTCCTCAGGTAACGCACGTTTTCAACTACGACCTTCCTGACGACTGTGAAGATTATGTTCACCGTATTGGCCGTACTGGTCGCGCTGGTGCGAGCGGTCATTCGATCAGTTTTGCTTGTGAAGAGTACGCGGTTAACCTACCAGCAATCGAAGAATACATTGAGCACACAATCCCAGTTTCAGAGTACGATTCGTCGGCACTGATTCAAGATCTACCGGCTCCGATTCGTATGCGTGCACCACGCAACCAACAGCGCCGCACGAATACTGGCGGTACCCGTTCTGGTTCTGGTAACCGTAAGCCGCAGGGACGTCGTCCACGCCAACCACGTCAATCGGCACCAAAACAATCGTAATAGGAAACTGAGTTCGTTTATGAGTCAAGCAGGATCATCACCGCTATATGCCGCCATCGACCTCGGGTCGAACAGTTTTCACATGCTCGTTGTGCGTCACATCGATGGCAGCGTTCAAACAATGGCTAAAATTAAGCGCAAAGTTCGTCTAGCAGCGGGCTTAGATGAACATAATTCTCTTAGTATGGAAGCTATGCAGCGAGGATGGGACTGCTTAAGTCTATTTGCGGAACGCTTGCAGGACATTCCTAAGCAAAACATTCGCATCGTCGGTACTGCAACATTACGTACCGCGACCAATGTAGATGTGTTTTTAGAAAAGGCTAACCAAATTCTAGGCCAGCCTATCGAAGTGATTACTGGTGAAGAAGAAGCTGCCACTATCTATAAAGGTGTCGCTCACACCTCTGGCGGTAGTGGTCGTCGCCTTGTAGTCGATATCGGTGGAGCAAGTACCGAACTGATTATCGGTGAAGGTTTCGAAGCCAAAGCACTGACCAGCTTAAAAATGGGCTGCGTGACTTGGCTTGAAAACTTCTTTAAAGATCGCCAATTGAATGCTCGTAACTTTGACGCGGCAATTGAAGGAGCGAAACAGACCATCCAGCCGATTTTAGAACGTTATACAGAAATTGGTTGGGATGTGTGTGTTGGTGCATCAGGCACTGTTCAGGCATTGCAAGAGATAATGCTGGCGCAAGGCATGGACGAAGTAATCACTCACTCCAAACTCAAGCGTCTACAGAAGCAAGCCATGTTGGCCGACCATTTAGAAGAGCTCGATATTGAAGGCTTAACACTTGAGCGTGCATTAGTGTTCCCTAGTGGCCTCTCTATTTTGATTGCCGTTTTTGAATTGCTTGAAATCGATGCTATGACACTGGCTGGCGGCGCACTACGCGAAGGCTTAGTGTATGAGATGGTTGAAGAGCTTCGTCAAGAAGACATTCGTGCCCGCACTATCGCTAGCGTACAAAATCGTTATCAGCTCGATCACCAATACGGTGAACAAGTCGCTAGTCTGGCACACACGCTTTTACAGCAAGCTGGGGGCGATGAGTGGATTACAGAGCCTCAGGGCAAGATATTACTCGAGACCGCCGCAAAACTGCATGAAATTGGCTTAACTATCGATTTCAAAAAAGGCGGAGAGCATAGTGCTTACTTGCTGCAGAATTTGGATCTGCCTGGTTACACGCGCGCGCAGAAGTTCTTTATTGGTGAAGTGGCTCGTCGCTATCGCGAACAACTCACTTCTTTACCTGAGCAGCATGCATTATCAGGCTCGAGTGCAAAACGAGTATTGAGATTGTTGCGTCTTGCGGTTCTGCTCAGCCATCGTCGCAATCCTGATCTAGAGCCAAATGTGACTCTAACGGTTGAAGGCGACAATCTAACGTTACACATTGATGAGCAATGGCTAGAGAAAAACCCACTGACTGCGGCTGAGTTGGAAATTGAATCCAACCGTCAGACAGACATCGGCTGGCCATTAAATATCGTAGCAAAATAAGCGAATATCACTGCCTTACAATACTAAAGCCCAGGCGTTCGCTTGGGTTTTTTTGCTTCTACTTCCCCTACAAAACGTGCTGCCCAGCAAAAATCTCAGCTTCTCCGCTCTACATCGAAAAACAGCCATGCTTTATTGATAAGCACGATTTAGCCAACCAAGATGCACCATAATGAAAACCGTTTTAATGACTGGCTTAACTGGCACCCTCGCCCCTAAAGTTGCTCATCAGTTCCACCTCCGTGGCTGGAACGTATTGGAATGGAATCACCACCAAATCCCACCAGATGATCCACAGCAAAGTGAACAATTTTGGCAGCAACACCACATCAATGCGGTGTGCCATATGGCGATGGGAAGTGAAGAGTGGGCAGCGTGGCTTGGTGAGCAATGCAAACGCCACAATATTCCTTACCTCTTTGTCAGCACAGCAATGGTATTTGATGCCACAAAAAACGGGCCTTATGGCATCTTTGAAGAAAGAAACACCCAAGATGATTACGGCAAATACAAAGTTCGTTGTGAAGATGCAATCTGGCAAGCAAATCCAGATGCGATGGTTGCTCGAATCGGTTGGCAGCTCCATCACCAAGCAGAAGGCAATAACATGTTGGCGCATCTCGACCGCCAATATGAAGAGAACGGCGTTATTACCGCTAGCACGGCTTGGTATCCTGCGACTTCTCATATGGACGATACTGCACTCGCCTTTTTGCAGCTTATTGAGCGGAACGAAGCCGGTTTATATCACCTTGATAGCAACTTAAAAGATAAGTGGAATTTCTACGAACTCGTTTGTGCACTCAAACAGCATTACAACAAACCATGGCAAGTGCTGCCAAGCAATGACTATCACCATGACCAACGTCTAACCGATGAACGAATTGCCTTGCCGCCATTGAGTGAACGTTTCAACAAGCCAGAGCAAATCCAGCAAGCCGGCATCATAGGAATCAACTGGGGACGCACGCACATTCCCCACTACCGAAACAATGGTGTATCGGTCACAACGTTATGCGCCAACCAAATAGAACCGCTTCAGCAAGCGTGCAGTGAAGAAGCAATCCCAAAGGCAGAAACGAACATCAGCGCACTCAAACTACTTGATGTCGTGACCATCGCGACACCTGCGCATACTCATGCAGAGATCATAAAGACGTTAGGTTCAACCAAGCTTATCTGTGAAAAGCCATTGTTGGGATTGAATTCCGACATCACTCACTGGCAGCAACCGAACGCCAACCTATTGGTTAATTACGCCTTTGCTCAGCTAAATACCGCCAAGACAATAGAGGAGTGGCTCACTTCGCAAACCCAACCTTGTGTGGTCAATCTAGTCACCCAGGTTAACCTACCGGGCACCTTCACACTCAAAGAGTGGTTTCTTGAAACAGCTAGCCACCCTATCTCCTGGTTGCTGCACTGCTTTGGAGACTACTCTCAGTCGACACTGACTGAGAAAAACGGCCAACTGATCGTTGAGCTGCAATGTGGCGACCACCAGCTAAGATTTGTATTTGAATTAACAGGTGAGCCGGGCATCGAGCACAATCTAACGATTCAATCCAACCAGACTTTAACCAGCAAAGGCTACTATCGTGTCGGCGAAAAATGGCGTTTCGAGCCCATTCTCGTTAATGGCAACGCGATAAATGATGGAGAGTACAGCGAGTCTGATTGCTGGCAGGACGCCAATCAACGCAGTGTCGGTTTGATGTTGGCGATGTTCAATCAAAGCATCAGCTGGGATAACGGCCTGCAACTTGGCGCCTTCGATGCGCAAAAAGCCATTTTGATTGAGAAGATGCTCTGTTAGCCATTTCACCAGCGAGCTTCCTCTACGTGCCGTACCTTCGATTAAAAGGTCTCACTCGGGACCTTTTTTACTGCTCATTTTTACCTTCGTACAGCTCAGGGAGCTTTTGGACACCCATGATCTAATTGCTCCCCACGCTGTACAAAACCCTCTAAATCCCAGTAAGCAGGTACAAAAAAGCCGCTTGATTTAAGCAAGCGGCTTTCGGGGTTCCCACTGATATTAAGACTGAACGCTTGTCGTCACCTTAAAGTCAGGGTTCACCGCAGTCAGCTTCTTAATTAGGTAATTCAGTAATACGCCGTACATCGGAACGAACAAACCAAGACTGATAATCAGTTTGAAGCCGTAATCCACCAGCGCGATTTCCGTCCAATGCTCTGCCATAAATGGATCTGGGCTTTGATAGAACGCAATGGCGAAGAAAGCGATGGTATCAAGTGCATTACCGAAAAGCGTTGAACACGTTGGTGCCACCCACCATTGCTTCATTTGACGTAGGCGGTTGAACACGTGCACATCCATGATCTGACCAAGTAGGTACGCCATGAAGCTAGCAATCGCGATACGAGCAACGAATAAGTTAAATTCCCCTAGGTGACCAAAACCTTGGAATTGACCTTCGAAGAACACCACCGATAAGAAGTAAGACACTGCCAAAGCAGGCAACATCACTAAGAAGATGATCTTACGCGCCAACTGAGCACCGAAAATACGCACCGTTAAGTCAGTCGCTAGGAATATAAATGGGAAAGTGAATGCGCCCCAAGTGGTATGGAAACCGAAAATAGTAAACGGTAGCTGAACTAGGTAATTGCTAGATGCAATAATGACTAGGTGGAATAGAACCAGATAGATAAGGGCGTTGCGCTGCTGCGCAGGGGTAAAGTTACTCATGCGATACCTTTTTAGTTTGGTTTGGGGGTGAGGGAACCCAAATCGAGTCACTGAATAAAGTGGCTCTTACCAACAATGTAAAATGAAAAATAAACTGGCTTGGCTCTTTCTGAGCGAAGCGGTGGGCGATTATACATTAACCACTTTTCGCCGCAAGTCGTCTGTTTTACGCAAACGTTTGAGCATAAAAAAGGGTGTTTCATGTGAAACACCCTTTCAAGAAAAGTTCTATTTTTAGAAGCCGCGTTGAAACAATCCTGCGAGATAATCCAACTCTTCCCTGCTCTCTTCAATCGCTAACGCTTCAAACCAAATCGCTTCGCTGTAATGCTCTGCTTTCATAAACAGTCGGCAACCTTCAAAGTCGATCAGCCAAGAGTGAATGTCCGCATCCCACTGCTTTTCCACCACAGTAGCAGAAAGCAAGCCGACTAAACGCTCACCTAAAGCAGGAAAGCTATCAAGGTCAAAGCTCGGCGCGGTAATGATTAAGCGCCCTTCTTGTGCCATGTAGTCCGCTAAGCCAAATTCCTTTTGCATCTTGGTTCCTTATCCGTGGTGAGTAATGTGTTCTTGAATCAAATCGAGGAATGGGTCGGCGTACTTCTCTAGTTTGCGCTGACCAACGCCGCTAACTGCCAGCATTTCGCCGTAAGACGTTGGCAGAATTTCCGCCATATCAATCAGAGTTGCGTCACTAAAGACCACGTATGGTGGCAAACCATCTTCATCAGCAATCGACTTACGCAGCTTACGTAACTTGGCAAACAGCTTCTTATCGTAATTCTTGCTGGTCAGTTTATCTGACTTCGCCGCGCGTGCTGCGGTGTCTAAACGCGGAACCGCTAACTCCAGAGTCACATCGCCACGCAACAGCGGACGCGCCTCTTCGGTAAGTTGCAGCGTTGAGTTACGCGTGATGTTTTGGAACAGCAGACCCTTGTGGATTAACTGACGGAAGATACTCACCCAGTAATCGTGGCTGTGATCACGCCCTATCGCGTAGGTAGAAATTTTATCGTGCCCGTTTTCACGTACACGAATGTTTTGCATGCCACGTAGCACTTCTACTACGTAGCCCATACCAAAGCTCTGATTAACACGGTACACACAAGACAACGCCTTACGCGCTTCTTCCGTGGCATCAAAGTGCTTCGGTGGATCTAAGCAAATATCGCAGTTGCCACATGGCTTCTCACGATATTCACCAAAGTAATTCAATAGCACCTGACGACGACAAGTCTGCGCCTCAGCAAAGGCACTCATCGCATTCAGCTTGTGGGTTTCCACCTGCTTCTGCGGACCATCGTCTTTCTCATCCAACATACGACGCAGCCAACTGATGTCCGCCGGGTCATACAACATCATCGCTTCCGCAGGTAAACCATCACGCCCTGCACGACCCGTTTCCTGATAGTAAGACTCGATGTTGCGCGGGATATCAAAGTGAACCACAAAACGCACGTTTGGTTTGTTGATGCCCATACCGAATGCCACGGTCGCCACTACAATTTGGATGTCATCACGTTGGAAAGCTTCTTGAACGTAAGCGCGCTCATCAGCATCCATACCTGCGTGATAACCAGCAGCACGAATGTGGTTGTTGCACAGCTTCTCGGTCACCATCTCAACTTTCTTACGGCTACCACAATAGATGATGCCGCAATTCCCCTTTTGGGTTTCAAGATAACGAACGATTTGCGAAACCGGCTTGTGCTTCTCAACTAAGTTGTAGCGAATGTTGGGACGGTCGAAGCTGCCTAGGTAAACCTCTGGATTATTCAGTTGCAGACGTTCAAGAATATCTCGGCGCGTTGCGTCATCTGCGGTCGCCGTCAGCGCCATAAATGGCACATGGGAAAACTGCTGCTTAAGTTGACCAAGCGCGGCATATTCTGGACGGAAGTCGTGTCCCCACTGGGAAATACAGTGCGCTTCATCGACGGCAATCATCGATAGCGGCAAGTTTTCCAAGCGCTCAATGAAATCACGCATCAATACGCGTTCTGGCGAGACGTACACCAACTTAAGATGACCAGTGTGCATGCGGTTATACACGCTGAGCAGCTCTTCACGAGGCATGGTCGAGTTAATGCACTCAGCCGCTACACCGTTGGCTTTAAGCTGGTCCACTTGGTCCTTCATCAGCGAGATAAGCGGAGAAATGACCAAAGTAATGCCAGCGCGAACCAAAGCAGGAATTTGATAACACAGCGACTTACCGCCACCAGTAGGCAGGATAACTAAGCTGTCGCGACCTTCTATCGCGGCGTCAATCACCAACAGCTGACCATCACGGAACTCTTGGTAACCAAACACATCCTCCAACACACGTTGAGGCGTTACAGGCGAATCAGATTGTTCGGCTAACAAGGTCGAGGTCATGAAAAGTCTCAGATTGGGTCTTAAAAAAGAGGTGCTTATGCATACCACTGGCACACAAAGTGAGGGCACATTGTAATGGGGTTTCATGGTGAATAAAACCGCAAATTGTTAGGTGTTTCGCATCACGACTCGTATACTGATTTTCTGCTCTATAAAACACACAATTAGGTGACACTTCATGACACCAGAAGACGAACAACAACGCGCGCGGCAAGGTATCTTGCTAGCGATTGGCGCGTATACCATGTGGGGCATTGCGCCGATGTACTTTAAGTCCATCGCACAAGTATCTCCTTTGGAAATTCTAAGCCACCGAGTGATATGGTCTTTCTTTTTGCTAGCCGCACTCCTCCATTTTGGCCGTCACTGGCGCTCGGCTTACCACATCGCGAAAGACAAAACGAAAATCGCTTACCTGATCGCAAGTTCCATGCTAATTGGCGGCAATTGGTTGATTTTCATTTGGGCGGTAAACTCAAATCATATGCTCGACGCCAGCTTAGGTTATTACATTAACCCACTGATCAACGTCTTACTCGGGATGGTCTTCCTTGGTGAGCGACTGCGTAAATTACAGTGGTTCGCGGTTGTATTGGCAGGTTGTGGCGTACTCGTTCAACTGATTGTATTTGGCTCCGTACCTGTTGTTGCGATGGCGTTAGCAATGAGCTTCGGCTTTTATGGCTTATTAAGAAAGAAAGTCAGTGTCGATGCAAAAACTGGCTTGTTTATCGAGACATTACTTCTACTGCCAGTGGCCGCTGTTTATTTGCTTTTTGTTGCCGATACACCAACCTCAAATATGCTTACGAATCCACTTACGTTAAATAGTTTGTTGATCGCAGCTGGGGTTATAACAACCCTGCCACTGCTGTGCTTTACGGGTGCAGCAACAAGACTCAAATTATCGACTTTGGGCTTTTTCCAATATATAGGCCCAAGCTTAATGTTTTTACTTGCAGTATTGATGTATGGCGAACCCTTTACCATGGATAAAGCGATCACTTTCGTCTTTATTTGGGGAGCACTAGTCGTGTTTAGCTTTGATGGATTACGTAATAACCGTCGCTCACGCCGAATCGTTCAGCCACAGTGATCGTTTTTTACAAGACAAGTTAGAAATTGCCAGATAAGCTTGGTCATAATGTGACCAAGCTTTTTTATTTAATGGAACATATTCAGTACTACGCAACCGACCATGACAACTTGAGTCTAATAGAGGCGAAATACCAGAAATTTGCTTTTCAAAGGCATTACCATCTGGATTTTCATCTCGGCCTGATCACGCATGGCGCGCAGAAGTTCCAATACCAAGGTAACAGCCACCAAGTTGGTCACGGGCAAATTGTGATTATGCCGCCGGATGAGCTGCACGACGGGCAATCTAAGCTCGAAAGTGGCTACGAAGTAAATGTGTTTGCGATCGAGCCTCACCTATTGAGCGATCTAGCCGATCTTAAGAAAAACGGTCAAATAATACACTTCAACGAACTGATCATCTCGGATCCCCAGATATTTTCACAACTTAGTAACTTACACGGGCTACTTCGTCGTGAAAACCTCAGCCAACTCACTAAAGATTGCCTTCCTTTTGAAGGATTTAACCAACTTTTTGATCGCTACGGATCGCTTGAGCGACAAAAAGTGGTGCCGCTAGGAAACCAATCGCTTGGGACGTTAAAAGATTATCTAATGGCTAACCTTGACCAAGCGGTGCGTTTGGATTCACTTTCAGAGCTGTGCCAACTGAGCCCAACTCAGTTCCAGCGCCACTTTAAAGCGCAAACCGGCATGACGCCTTATGCGTGGTTCGCACGCCTGCGCCTTGAACAAGGCATGAAGTTACTGCAAGCTGGTCAATGTGGTACCGACGTCGCCCACCAGATCGGTTTCTACGATCAAGCGCATTTCAGCAAAGCGTTTAAACAGACCTACGGCGTTTCCCCTTCTCAAGTGGCTCGTTAATTTCATTTACCGAGAAAGCTGTCAGTTTTTTACAAGCGCCACAGGTGACTTACCACGACAATAGCCGCATTGGTTAAATTTGAGATGTGTTATGAATGAATCCACCATATTGCTGACACTCGCCAGCATTCACTTTATTGCCCTAATGAGTCCAGGTCCGGACTTTGCGCTGGTCGTACAAAATGCGACGCGTCATGGTCGTCAAACTGGCTTGTACATTGCGTTGGGATTGTCCGTCGGTATCTTGCTACACTCTTTGTTCAGCCTGACAGGTGTGAGTTTTGTCGTCCACCAACACCCAGTGCTGTATTCCGTGGTACAACTGCTCGGTGGTAGTTACCTGCTCTACTTAGGAATTGGCGCATTGCGTGCCGTGATCTCGATGATCCAAAACCCACTGACGGATCAACCTAAGAAGCAAAATAACCTAGTGATCAGCAATAAGCGTCAAGCGTTTGCTAAAGGGTTTGCGACCAACATTCTTAACCCAAAAGCCCTGGTGTTCTTTGTCAGTTTGATGTCGAGTTTAGTCCCAGCAGGTATGTCGATTACTGGCAAAGGTATTGCACTGGTCATCCTGTTTGGCTTGTCGCTATTCTGGTTCTCTAGCCTTGCATGGATGCTGTCGACACAGCGCTTACAGCGTAAATTGCAACAAGCGGGTATCTACATCGACGGTCTATGCGGCGTGGTATTTACTCTAGTGGGCGGCAGTATTCTATACCAAACTATCAATACTTTTATCGGATAAAGTACTGATTTAAAAGCGTAGCACAATCGACATTTCTAAGATTGCTGACTCGACGTGACTCTCCATAACTGCCAAGCTCAAAGCACAAAACTGGCAACATGGAGAGTCATCATGCATTGGACGTTCAACCGACTCGTGACCACGGGTCTTTTTCTTACTTCCCCACTCGTCTTATCCACCTCAGCCTTTGCTAACCAAGCAGCAGATGCGGTTGCACCGGAGCACAGTACTGGCTTCGAGCAAAAGCAATTGGTCAAAGCCAAAGGTTATATGGTCACAGCAGCCAACCCACTTGCAACCCAAGCCGGGGCGGATGTTCTTGCACAAGGGGGCAATGCTATTGATGCCATGGTTGCCGTACAATTGATGCTGGGCTTGGTAGAGCCGCAATCATCAGGTATTGGTGGCGGTGCCTTCTTAGTGTATTGGGACAGTGAGAAACAAAAACTGACTACGTATGATGGACGCGAAACCGCACCGCTCGCCGCGACGCCGAAACTCTTTTTAGACGAAAAAGGACAACCCCTACAATTTTACGATGCGGTTGTCGGCGGGCGCTCCGTTGCCACTCCTGGTACAGTGAAACTGCTGTGGGACACGCACCAGAAATACGGCAAGTTGGAATGGAAAAAGATCATCCAACCCGTAATTACCTTGGCTGAACAAGGTTTCGAAGTTAGTCCTCGCCTCGCGAGTCTGATTGAAAAAGATGCCAAGCGCCTATCTCGCTTCCCTGCGACTAAGGCTTACTTCTTCAATCCAGATGGCTCACCAAAAGCCGAAGGCACATTGTTGAAGAACCCTGAATACGCGCAAACTCTGACGGCAATTGCAGAGCAAGGGGCAAAAGCTTTCTATCAAGGCGATATCGCCACAGACATCATCAAGACAGTACAAAATGCGCCGGGCAACCCTGGCGTATTGGCACAACCTGACTTTGATGCGTTCCAAATCAAGCAACGTGAACCGGTTTGTGCGGCTTACCAAAGCTATGACATCTGCGGCATGGGACCACCTAGCTCTGGCGCATTGACGGTTGGACAGATTCTCGCGATCACCGAACAATACGATCTTAAAGGTTGGGGAGCCGAAAGCGCAAAATCATGGCAAGTGATCGCTGATGCATCGCGCCTTGCGTTCGCGGATCGTGGTAAATACATGGCTGACCAAGATTATGTGCCAATGCCAACCGAAGGCTTGCTTGATAAAGATTATCTCAAACAACGTGCTGAGCTGATCCAAGTCGGTAAAGCGTTGAGTAAGGTTGAAGCCGGCAACCCTCCTTGGTCGCACGCCATGGACTTAAGCATGGACCAATCGATCGAGTTGCCTTCCACCAGCCATTTCAATATCGTCGATAAGCAAGGCAATGTGGTTTCAATGACAACAACCATCGAGAACGCCTTTGGCTCACGCTTGATGGTGCGTGGCTTCTTGCTCAATAACGAACTGACCGATTTCTCTTTCCGCACGCATCAAGATGGTGTGCCAATCGCGAACCGCTTAGAACCGGGAAAACGCCCACGCTCCTCCATGGCACCGACCATTATGATGAAGGATGACAAACCTTACATGGCAATTGGCTCACCGGGTGGCAGCCGCATTATTGGTTACGTCGCACAAGCCATTATCGCCCACACGCAATGGGATATGGACATCCAGAGCGCGATTAATCAGCCACGATTGCTGAACCGTTTTGGCACCTTAGATATTGAGCAAGGTACCGCCGCAGAGGGCTTACAGCCTGCTCTGGAGAAGATGGGTTTTAAAACCGATGTTCGGGATTTGAACTCTGGTCTGCATGCGATACGCATAACAAAAGACGGTCTTGAAGGCGCTGCGGATCCAAGACGTGAAGGTGCCGCTATCGGGCAGTAAGAGTCTTTCGCTCGACCCCTTGTGCGAGATCTCTCACAAAGGGTTGAGCAAACCTCTCTTTTTTAATGGTAAAACCGTACAGCAAAGCGCATAAGCCATTGAATTTAATACTCATGTATCTTTTTTGAACGCTAAGAGAGTAAAAAAATGTGAGATTAGCCCGTTGTTGGAAATCGTTAAACACGTAATATTAAAACTGTCGGAAGGATGCTGACACGGAACAGGAAACACCACGGACTTGGTGAACTTCAGGAAGAAGAAACGGTTATTCAGGACGAATAGTCGGGCATGGATTGCAAAATTGGACATTGAACGGAATCAATAGTGACTAGGATGGTTGCTACTAAGGACGGGAAATGGACACCTCTGGACGAGGCAAGGATTTGAACATCAGGATGATGTCAGGGACACCGCTCAGGGAACAAGTGATGAGAGCTAACGAGGATAGTTAGCAGACCAGGATAAGGTCACTAAGGACACCGCTAGGAAGGCGACGTAAGGATTAAGCTGACGGATTCAGCACACTATCATGGATTAGATGCATGGAGCACTCTTAGTAGCTGGATTGCTGCGAGTAAGACTATAACCCCGATGGGCGCAAGCCCTCGGGGTTTTTCTTTGCCTAAAGTTTTTCTCAGTAGATCTGCTGAAAACAGGCATTCACCCACAACGCCCACCTTTCACTTCAAACGGCATCGTTAAGTCGCGCTTTTGTACTCCATTTATCATTCCATTTTTTATGCCAATCACAGTAGATAAGTGATCAGAAATAGCGTAGGAAAAATGCTTGAAAACAAGGCGCAATTTTTCGATAAGTAGTTATTCTACAATCAGAAATTGCAACGAAGTTATCGAGTATTTTAACAAGCTAGAATGAACAGTTATTTACTACGATTGGTATTACTGCTTTATCGACACCAAAACCGCACAAACAAAAAGAGCCGCCGAAGCAGCTCTTGAGTTGATTAGTTTTGGGGAAGCCTTACAGTTTCTCTAGTCGAGCGTAAGCAGTCACCAACCATTTGATGCCCTCACCGTTAAAGGCAATCTGTACACGGCTCTGTGGACCACTGCCTTCGAAGTTGATGATGGTGCCTTCACCAAACTTTGGATGCATCACACGAGAACCTAGTGTAAAGCCGGTTTCATTAAAGCTCTCTTTCACAACAGTTTGGCTAAATCGACCACTGCTTGAAGGACGGCTAACTTGCGCCTTCATTCGTACTTCATCCAAGCATGTTTCTGGCAGCTCACGAATAAAACGAGACGGCTTATGGTACTTATCCTGACCGTACAAACGGCGCATTTCAGCATAAGTGATGTACAGTTTCTGCATCGCACGGGTCATGCCTACGTAACACAGACGGCGTTCTTCTTCTAAGCGCCCTGCTTCTTCTGCCGACATTTGGCTTGGGAACATGCCTTCTTCCACACCGACCATAAACACCAATGGGAACTCTAGACCTTTCGCACTGTGTAATGTCATGAGCTGAACCGCATCTTCAAATTCGTCCGCTTGTCCTTCGCCCGCTTCTAGTGCTGCGTGGGTTAGGAATGCCGTCAGCAGTGACATGTCTTCGGCTTCTTCTGGTTTCTCGAATTGGCGAGTTGCGGTCACCAATTCCTCCAAGTTCTCAATACGTGCCTTAGACTTTTCGCCCTTCTCTTGCTCGTACATCGCGAACAAGCCCGAGTATTTAATTACATGGTCAGTTTGGTGATGCAGCGGCATCTCTAAGGTGTCGTCTTCTAGCGCGGTGACAAGCTCGATAAAACGGCTCAGAGCACCAGCAGCGCGACCAGCAAGCACCTTCTCGTCTAACATTGCCACACTCGCTTCCCACATGGTGCAACCACGATCACGAGCCGCAAAACGGATGGTTTCAAGCGTCTTATCGCCCAAACCACGCGTTGGCGTATTCACCACACGTTCAAACGCTGCATCATCGTTACGGTTGGCAATCAGACGCATGTAGCTCAAGGCATCTTTGATTTCCTGACGTTCGAAGAATCGCATGCCGCCATAGATACGATAAGGCAGACCGGCTTGAATTAACGCTTCTTCCAGAACACGCGACTGGGCGTTGTTACGGTAAAGCATCGCAGCGTCATTCAGAGCACCGCCCTTGTCTTGCCACTCTTTGATTTTGTTCACCGCAAAACGGGCTTCATCTAATTCGTTGTAAGCGCTGTAAACCGAGATAGGCTCACCGACCACGCCATCCGTCCACAACTCTTTACCCATACGCTCGGTGTTATTCGCAATCAGGGTGTTAGATGCTTCCAGAATGGTCTTAGTGGAACGGTAGTTTTGCTCAAGACGAATGGTATTCACGCTTGGGAATTCGAGCGTAAACTTCTCAATGTTCTCGACTTTTGCACCACGCCAACCATAAATCGACTGGTCGTCATCACCTACGATCATCACGTGACACTCAGGACCCGCCATCATACGTAGCCAAGCATATTGAATGTTGTTGGTATCTTGGAACTCATCCACCAAGATATGCTTAAAGCGTGCTTGGTAGTGTTCACGGACGAACTTGTTATCACGCAGTAGCTCATGTGCGCGCAGCAAGATTTCCGCAAAATCGACTAAACCAGCACGATCACACGCTTCTTGGTAAGCGGTGTACAACTGTAGATATGTCTTGGTTACTGGATCATGGTACGCATCAATGTGCGACGGGCGCAGACCTTCGTCTTTCTTACCGTTAATCCACCATGCCACTTGACGTGCCGGCCACTGCTTCTCATCGAGGTTTTGCGCTTTAATCAAACGCTTTAGTAGACGCTGTTGGTCGTCACTGTCAATGATTTGGAAATCTTCCGGTAGCTTCGCATCAAGATAGTGTGCACGCAGAATACGGTGACAAATGCCGTGGAAAGTACCATTCCACATACCGCCTGCACTGCCCATCATTAGCTCTTCGATACGTCCACGCATCTCTGCCGCCGCCTTATTGGTAAAGGTTACCGACATAATTGAAAACGGAGAAGCTTGCTCGACCGACATCAGCCAAGCGATACGGTGAACAAGAACGCGTGTCTTACCACTTCCTGCGCCAGCAAGAACGAGCAAGTTTTCTAGAGGTGCTGCAACGGCTTCACGTTGTTTATCGTTCAAACCGTCGAGTAATAGAGATGGATCCATCATGATGAGAGCTACTGGTTATTTATACATAAAAACCGATTATAACCTAAACAACCGGGTGCTGTTTAGACAAAACTTGATAAAAAAATCGATGTTTTTTTGCCCAACACATCAATTAGTTATACCTATTTGACCCTACAAACCTATTTACTTCAGAAATTTTTCTGAAAGTTTTTTAGCCAGTTTCCTATCTTTTAAGTTAAGCAAGTTGATAACAAAAACGCCAAAACAGGCGATTCATCTTGCCAACTTAAAGTAAAGGAAATCATTCAGAGGAATTTATTATGAAAAAGTCGAATCTAGCTGTTACTGCTGCTGTTACTGGTCTTCTAGCTCTTGGTGGCACAATGCTAACTGCAGCTCCAGCTGTCGCTGCTGAAAAAGAAAAGTGCTATGGCGTTTCTAAAGCAGGTAAAAACGACTGTGCAACAAAAAGCAGCTCATGCGCTGGTACTTCTAAAGAAGATAACCAAAAAGACGCATTCGTAGTCGTACCAAAAGGTCTTTGTGACAAACTCGCTGGCGGTAGCACTTCTTCTTCATAATCTTTTATCGCTAGCTATTGTGAGGATGCGTTGACGCTCAACCAACGCAAAGCCAAGACGCATCCTTCTCTTCCCGCACGATTTGAAAAGGAGTTTCACGTGAAACACCACACCTTCCACGACCTTGTTGGAGTTGGATTAAGAACCCCTCACCTCGATTACTTTAGCCAAAACCAACCCGAGTTGTCTTGGTTAGAAATCCACAGTGAAAACTATTTCCAACCCAATGCAACAGAGCGCCATCAGCTACAAACGCTTCGCGAGCAATATCAAATTAGCTGCCACGGTATTGGTTTGTCGCTAGGTTCGGTGGAACGTGTTAGTCAAAAGCATCTTGCGCAACTTAAAGCACTGATTAACTCAATCGACCCAATCCTTGTTTCTGACCATTTAAGTTGGAGTGAAAACGGCGGTCACTACTTTAATGACCTGCTTCCACTTCCGTATACGGAAGAAGCGCTCAACGTGTTCACTCGTAACGTGAATGAAGTGCAGGAATATTTGCAACGCGAGATCTTGATAGAGAACCCATCTAGTTATGTGAAGTTTCAACATTCGACCATCAGCGAATGGGAGTTTCTTACCGAAGTGCAAAAGCGCACTGACTGTCGTTTATTGCTCGATCTAAACAATGTTTATGTTTCGGCGTTCAACCACGGTTTTGATTGCGACACATACCTAGATGCGATTCCAGCCGACAAAGTGGATGAGATTCACTTGGCAGGTTTTACCATCAAACAACTCGACAAAGGTGAGATATGGATTGATACCCATAGCCGCCCAGTTAGTGATGAAGTTTGGCAACTGTTCGCGCAGTGGACAAAAAAACACGGTCCACGTCATACGTTGATTGAATGGGATTTGGATATCCCCGCGCCAGAAGTCTTGCTCGAAGAAGCACAGAAAGCATCGCAACTACTGTTGCAAGGCACACTTCCAAGTGAACAAAGCGAACCAAGGAAGGCATCATGAATCTAGCCACCTTACAAAGCCAGTTTGCTAAAGCCCTACACTATCAAGCGCTCGGTGAAGATTGCGATATTGCCAGTGATACGTTTACCGCTGATGAACGCATGCAGATTTACCGCAATAACTTTATCGTCAGCTTAAGCGAGGTGTTATCCGCGACCTACCTGATGGTTGAAGCGCTGCTTGGTGAAGAATGCTTTGAACAGATAGCTCGCCAGCATGTTCTTTCTTACCCATTAGAAGAAGGAAATGTGGTGCATTATGGCGAAGGCTTTCAAGACACCATCATGCAGTTCAGTCAGGTGATCGCACAAGCACCTTACAGCCCTGAAGTCGCACGCTTCGAGTGGCATATCGACCTAGCTCGTCAAGCACAGTATGAGCAATCCAATGCAGCGGAATTAAAACCGCTTGCGTTACTTGGCGAAGTGAGTGAAGAGCAACAACCCACTTTAGTCTTACACCTTAAAAAGGGCTGCCGCAGCTTTGACTCCAACTACGCAGTATTCGATCTATTTAGCGCGATTCAAACTGGGCAATTCGAACAACTTAATATCAACCAATTACAGCAAGGTGTCATCTCGATTCAAGCCAATGGAGAAGCCTTGTGTCACGCACTCGATGCTGATGTGTTCCAACTGCTGCAATGTTTAGAGCAGAAGCAGAGTTTGAGCGAAATACCTGAAGTTTTACTCGCTCATCTCAATCGCATCATGGCACTCGATATTGTTGACGGCTTTACATTGCAATCAATCTAAGGAGCACTCTATGAAGGATACGGTTAAAAACTTAGTGAATCGGTATGACGATTTAATCAGTACCTTACAAGCTGGCTTTGTCCCTTTACTACTTCTCTTTTGCCGCTTTTGGGTTGCTTGGGTGTTCTTCAATTCAGGACTAATCAAAATCTCGTCTTGGGATAGCACGTTGTACTTATTTGAGCTGGAATACCAAGTGCCAATCTTGCCATGGGAATTGGCGGCTTATTTAGGTACGGCTGCGGAGTTGGTTCTACCGGTGTTCTTGGCACTAGGACTGATTACCCGCCCGATGGCAGCAATTCTGTTTGTGTTCAACATCATCGCAGTGATCTCTTACCCACTGTTGTGGGAGAAAGGTTTTTATGACCACCAACTTTGGGGATTGATGATTCTTATCGTAATCGTATGGGGGCCAGGACCGCTGTCTTTGGACCACATCCTGAAAAAGAAAATGACGAGCTAAAAAAATCCCCGCATCATGCGGGGATTTTTTATTATTTATTCAAGTAAGCCAGTAGCTCTTCTGCTGAGATACCTTGCTGAGCGAGGTCTTTTGCCATCTGCTCGACTTGTTCATCTTTGCGTGACTCAATCACTTGCTGAAATTGGTACACGATATCACGCAAAATTGGCAGAGGTACTTGTTTAGCCGCACTACGAATACGCTCGGAGCTTTGATTACCCAGCTCATTAAGCAACTTGCCAAACATCACCTTTTCTGGTGAATCTTCCATTTGCTCTAGAATACGAGCCATTTCATACGTGGTTAACGACATTACTTTTTGAGTTCCGTTATGGTGTCAGGAAAAGTCTGAGTGACAAATATACACGCCTTACTTACATTGGAAAATACTAAATTACACTGATTTACGCTTTCGCAAAGCTCGAGTGCCAGTTCTTCCCTGCTTTTGTAAACAGAACGACCAACGCAGGTAATAGGACCCACATATGAATTGCGATCAAGGTTTGTGGATCCAGAGATAAGCGTTGCAGTGTACCCACCAACAAACCAGAGCCACTCATTTGGAACAATCCAAGCAGTGCAGCTGCCGTGCCCGCCTTATCACCAAACGGTTCTAACGCTTTCCCTGCCGCTGCACCCAGAATGAATGCAAAACCTACAGAAGACATAAAGATAGGTAACATGAAAGAAAGCGCGGTATTCTGACCATTCATCACTAGCATGATCACACCTGCGAGACCCAGAGTTGAGATCCCGGTGACTAAGGTGTTGTGAGTTCCAACGCGCTCCATAAACTTAGGCGCCAGCATACATGCCGCAATGTTTATCACCGCATTTACACCAAACCAGAAAGTGAATTCATTCATCGACAGCCCCATCCCCGTCATCAATACCGACGGTGCTGAGGTAACGTAAGCAAGAATAACCGCCATCGCCATCAAGCATAATGACGCATGGAAAACAAAAGATGGTGTGCTAAGCACTGCCCAATACCGACTAAGCTTAAACACGGCTTGCTTTTCTGTTGACGGGTTAGTCTCTTTCATCATGAAAAACATCAATGATCCAGACACCACAGCAAAACCAGCCATAAAGCTAAAGTTAGCACGCCAGTCAAATTGCTGAGTTAACCAGCTACCTAGAATTGGAGCTAAAGCCGGAATGAAACAAATCGCACCGTTAAGGTAGCTGATCATTTTGCCGCTTTTTTCCGGGCCAAAGATATCGCGAACTGTTGCAAAGGCTGCTACCGATGTCGCACACGCACCTAAGCCTTGTAGCAGTCGGGAAACCAACATCCACTCAATATTTTGAGCACTCCACGCCAATAAAGCGCTCATCGCGTAAATGGTGATACCGCCCAATGCAACAGTTCGACGTCCGAGTTTATCTGCTAGGGGACCTGCGAATAGCTGACCAACACCCATAGCAAATAAGAACCAAGTGATCGTGTCTTGTGCTAGCGCATTATCGACCTGAAAAGTGGAAGCAATAAGAGGTAAAGCAGGTAGATAAATATCAATCGCTAAAGGACTGAAAAGAACCAAAAGGGTCAATAACGCCATCTGTTTTTTACTATTAGAAAACTGGCTAGACACACAACACTCCGAATTGGATAAAGAACTTTGGGTAAAGCTTAATCATCTGATGATATGAATGGAAATGATGTATAATCATGAGCATTATTCCTCAGAGGAAATTCACTGTGAACGTCGAAAAACTGGCTCGTATCGATTTAAATCTATTGGTCTGCTTTAAAGTGCTGATTGAAGAGTTAAACGTTACTCGTGCGGCCCACCGATTGTGCTTAAGCCAATCTGCCGTAAGTAAATCACTGGCTAAACTGCGCATTCAATTTGATGACCCGCTTTTCACTCGAAACTCACATGGATTAACACCTACGCCGCGCGCATTGTTTCTTAAACCGAAACTGGATCTGTTGATAAATCAGTTAGAAGTGCTGACTCAACCCGAAGAGTTTTCTCCCCAAAGCAGTGAATACCGTTTTCAAATAGCAGCGGTAGAGAGTGTCTACCCTCTCATTCTACCCCATTTCTTACCGGCGATTTTTCAACAAGCACCTGGCGTGACAATTAGCACACACCCGTGGTCGGATAATACATTTAAAATGCTTCAACGCGGCGAACTGGATTTAGGCTTAACTGGAAAAGATATCGATATAAACGATGCCAAGCTGACTCTTCAACCACCCGATGACATTTGCGAGTTGGAAATTTATCGTGATTACCAAATGTGCATCATTCGCAAAAACCACCCTGCGCTAAAACAACCTTGGAATCTGGAAGCCTATCTCGCCCTACGCCATGTACAAGTACGTTGTGATGGCAACGACCGTTGGTTGCTGGATTATCGCCTTGCAGATATTGGCACCGACCGCGATATTGCCGTCACTGTGCCCGACTTTAACAGTGCCGCAAGTTTATGTTCATACACCGACTTTATCTTTACTGCGCCAAGTCATTTTGTGCAACTTGCGGCCAAACAGCTTGATTTGGTCGTGCTGCCACTACCGTTAGAATTCCCACCTATGGCTTACACTTTATTCTGGCACCGAGACAGAGAAAACGACCCTGCATTAGGCTGGCTACGTACGATGATCACACAAAAAACCGATCACCTTAGATAAAAACACCGCGCTCAATTTGCGCTTAGCGGCTAAAATGAGTAGCTTAACTGTCGTAGTCCTTTTTGGCTCATCTATGGCCTAGTTGTACTCCGACTCTATTGAAGTGATTGCGAACCTCAATGGAATCGTAAACTGCATGAAGCAGATGGAAACAGCTCCCACACCTGAGCATGAAGGAGCGGTAATTTGAAGGAATAACACAGATGCACAACGATACCCAAAGCCGCGTGAATGCAATTCGCGAATGGCTAGCACAACATAATATTGATGCCCTACTTGTCCCTCATGAAGACGAGTACTTGGGTGAATACGTACCAGCGCACAACGAGCGTTTACATTGGCTAACTGGCTTTACTGGTTCTGCTGGTGCTGCGGTAATCACCAAAGACAAAGCCGCTATCTTTGTTGATGGTCGCTACACAGTACAAGTAACAAAGCAGGTTCCTGCTGATCTATTCGAATACCGTCACTTGATTGAAGAGCCTGCACTAGATTGGATTAAAGACCATCTTGCAAATGGCGCGTCTGTGGCAATCGACCCTCGCATGCACAACGCTGCTTGGCTAGACATGGCACAAGCAAAACTTGCAGGCGCACTTGAGCTTAAGATTCTCGATAGCAACCCAATTGATGAACTGTGGCACGACCGCCCTGCTCCTGTGGTTTCTGATGTTCGCCTAATGGCAACAGAAGCAGTTGGTCAGTCAAGTGAAAGCAAACGCCAAGAAATCGCAGAGCTCGTGAAAAAAGCCGGTGCAGACAGCGCAGTGATCACAGCACTTGATTCTATCTGTTGGTTGCTCAACGTTCGTGGTCTAGATGTCTCACGTCTTCCGGTTCTGCTTTCTCACGCGATTCTGCACTCAGATTCAAGCGTGGAATACTTCCTAGATCCAGCTCGTCTACCGGCTGAGTTTGACGCTCACGTTGGTTCAGGCGTGACCGTTCATCACCCTGAAGCATTGCAAACACGACTAGAAACCCTGACTGGCAAGAATGTATTGGTTGACCCTGCGACAAGTAACGCATGGTTTAAGTTGGTTCTGCAAAACGCCGGCGCAACCGTGGTAAGCAAAGCAGATCCATGTCTAATGCCAAAAGCAGCGAAGAACGCCGTTGAAATCGCAGGCATGAAAGCCTGTCATATCCGCGATGGCGTTGCGATGAGCAAGTTCCTATCTTGGTTAGATGCAGAAGTCGTTGCGGGTAACCTGCATGATGAAGCAACACTGGCTGACAAACTTGAAGCGTTCCGTAGCGAAGACCCAACACTGATGGATCTTAGCTTCGATACCATTTCAGCTGCCGGCGGTAACGCGGCAATGTGTCACTACAACCACGAAAACCAACCTGAACCTGGCAAGCTAGAACTGAACACACTTTACCTCGTGGATTCAGGCGGTCAGTACCTAGATGGTACGACAGACATCACGCGTACCATTGCCATAGGTCAGCCTTCACAAGAGATGATTAAACAATTCACTCTTGCGCTAAAAGGTCACATCGGTGTTGCACGTGCACGTTTCCCGAAAGGCACACGTGGTTACCAAATCGATACGCTAGCTCGTCAGCACCTATGGGCGGAAGGCTACGATTACGATCACGGTACTGGTCACGGTGTTGGTCACTTCCTAAGTGTTCATGAAGGTCCAGCGAGCATTTCGAAGAAGCAAATCGATGTGCCTCTGACAGAAGGTATGGTGCTATCCAACGAGCCAGGTTACTACCGTGCAGATGCGTTTGGTATCCGTATCGAGAACCTAGAGCTTGTTGTTGAAACCCCGACTAACGGTGACTTCCCTGTTCTATCATTTGAGTCGCTAACACGCTGCCCAATCGACAAGCGCAACATCAACGTTGATATGCTAACTCGTCCAGAACTTGCTTGGCTGAATGATTACCATCAGAAAGTATGGGATGAGATCAGCCCGCTAGTTGAAGGTGATGTGAAAGAGTGGCTTCGTCAAGCAACGCTACCAGTAGCACACAGCTAGAAGCTAGAAGCTAGAAGCTAGAAGCTAGAAGCTAGAAGCTAGAAGCTAGAAAAAAGTAGAGGGTTGATGTTTTGCATCAACCCTCTTTTTTTGCCTATGTTTCACGTGAAACATAACGATGACCAGTGGCTTTCTTTGCTACTTAACCAGAATACGCCGAGTGCCAATCTCGCCATACTGGGTCAAAGCCTTTGGCTCGAATCATATCTTCCACAGAACCCGCGCTTCGCTCATCACTGATCTCAAACTGCTCGAGTTCAACATCATCCATCGCATACCCACCCGGCTGAGTTTTCGATGCAGCAGACATGCTGGTGATGCCTAACGGTAATGCATTGTCTCTGAATTTCGGTGATTCACGAGTCGATAATGACAACTCAACTTCTGGATTTAGCAAACGATAAGCGCAAATCAACTGCACAAGCTGCTTATCCGTCATGACTGATTTTGGTTGGAGCGCGCCCTCACAAGGACGTAAACGCGGAAATGAAATGGAGTAACGAGTCTGCCAATACGTGCGCTCAAGATAGTCCAAGTGCGCTGCCACATAAAAGCAATCTGTTCGCCACTCTTCCAACCCTATCAAAGCGCCAATACCGATCTTATCGATGCCTGCTTTTGCAAGACGATCGGGTGTATCCAATCGGTATTCGAAATCCATCTTATTGCCACGCAGATGGTGCTCGGCGTAAGTCGAAGGATGATACGTTTCTTGATAGACCATCACCGCATCCAAACCCAATGTCTTGAGCTCGGCGTATTCGTCTTGACCTAGCGGCTGCACTTCCATCGCCAAATAATTAAAGCGTTGCTTAATCATCGGCACCATTTCGCGAAAGTATTTCATGCCCACTTTGGTTTCGTGTTCACCAGTCACCAGCAATACGCTATCGAACTTCATGCGTTTAATAGCTTCAACTTCTGCAACCACTTCGTCCCTATTCAAGGTACGACGCTTGATTCTATTCTCCATTGAGAAGCCACAATAAGTACAAGCATTGGCGCACAAGTTAGAAAGGTACAGTGGAATGTAAAGCGACATGGTATTACCAAAACGCTTGCGAGTTGCCGAGTATGACAGCTGCGCCATTTGCTCTAAGTACGCTTCAGCCGCTGGTGAAATAAGCGCTTTAAAGTCTTCCAAATCACGCTTGGGTTTATTCAATGCTCGCTCGACATCTTGTGCCGTTTTCGCGTAGATCGACATCGAGATGTCGTCCCAATTCAGCTGCTTAAATTGTTCAACGAAGCTCATGTTTTCCTCGCTTAATAGCTAAACCAATCTAGGACTAAAGCTCATCTAGGAATGACGTCAGTGGACTCGACGCAACCGCATGAGAAACCTTACCAGCAAGTCCGGCTTCATAAGCCATACGCCCCGACTCTACCGCCAACTTAAATGCCTTCGCCATCGCAACGGGATCGCTCGAAGCTGCAATCGCAGTATTGACGAGCACGGCATCCGCGCCCATTTCCATCGCACGCGCAGCATGTGAAGGAGCACCGATACCCGCATCCACAACCACAGGAACATTAGCTTGGTCGATAATGATCTCTAGGAAGTCGTGAGAAACTATCCCTTTGTTAGAACCGATCGGCGCACCTAATGGCATGACCGCTGCACAACCCACTTCTTCCAATCGTTTACACAGAACCGGGTCAGCATGACAGTAAGGAAGGATAATGAAGCCTTCACGAACCAGTTGCTCAGCGGCAGCAAGTGTCTCAATTGGATCAGGCATCAAGTACTTCGGGTCTGGATGAATTTCTAGTTTTAACCAGTTAGTGCCCAACGCTTCTCGCGCCAGTTGCGCGGCAAACACTGCATCTTTAGCATTCTTTGCACCCGAGGTGTTCGGCAATAAGTTCACACCCGCTTGTACTAACGGAAGCAAAATATCGTCTTGTCGGTCGTTCACATCGACACGCTTCAACGCCATGGTCGCAAGTTGAGATCCCGACACTTGAATCGCTTCTGCCATTAATCGGCTGTTGGCAAACTTCCCTGTTCCCGTGAACAGTCTTGATTCGAATTGTTTATCACCAATTTTAAGCATCGACTTTAACCCCCTGCGATCGCTTGAAACAAAGAGATGCTATCTCCCTGTGAAAGAACTGTGCTAGCCCACTCACTGCGCGGCACAACATTGTTATTAATTGCAAAAACACAGCCCATTTCAGGCAGCGCAAATTGACTAATGATTTGCTGTAGATTTGACTCACTGGCAACTTGATGTGACTGGTCATTGATGACAATAGTGATCACATCTAAGTCAGCAGCGGTCATTTGTATTGTTTGTTGTTCTGATAACGTCATTGCTTCCAACTCTCTTAATTCTGCCAATTACTCGTAAGCTAAATCTGAGCACACACTTGGCACTGTTTGTCTTTGCTTATCGCCATGGTTTGCCATTGCAGTTTCAACCCATCAAACAGATGCAACTTGGCAGTCTCGACATGAAACTTTCCCGTCGCCAGTTTTTGAATTGCCGCTATCGCTTGGTAGTTACCAAGTGTGCCCACCACCGGACCAACGACACCACTCTCACTACACTTTTGCGTTTGCGGTAATTCGTCGAACGGATACAAACAGCGGTAACAGGCTTTACTCTGCGCTTCTTGTTCACTTGGTATTTGGTAATCAAAGACAGCAAATTGTCCTTGCCAACCAATTGCCGCCGCTGAGATAAGTGGCGTATTTTGCTCGAAACAAACTTGGTTAATGAGCTGACGCGTTGGCATGTTATCGGTGCAGTCGAGCACCACATCTGCTAGCATCACTTCAAGCTGCAGCTGTGCTTTGTCTAATCGCTTATTGAGAGCACGAACTTGGACCATAGAATTAAGTTCAGTGAGTTGCTTTACAGTCGCTTTTGTTTTCGCAACTTGGAGGTCTTGTTCACGATAAATGATCTGACGTTGTAGGTTACTGCTATCAACTTCATCGTCATCAACAACAACCAATTTACCAACACCCGCTGATGCCAAGTACAAACTCGCAGCACTTCCTAACCCACCACAACCGATGATCAGCACATTCGATTTACTCAACCGCTCTTGCCCAACTTCGGCAATTTCTGGCAGAGCGACTTGACGTTGATAGCGAAGGAACTGCTTATCCGTCAGCATGCTCGCCTCTCTTGGTATCCACCAATTTACTATTCTGATCAGTAAACGTTAGCTGTCTTTCCTTCATCAGTTGTACGAAGAACTCGATGACCGACTGAGGTGATTCTGCCAACGTAATCGCTCGCACAACTGCCAAACTAGAAACACCTGTTTGCCAAACTTGGTCTGCATTAGATTGGTCAATGCCACCAATCGCGACCGTCGGAAAGCCAAGCACATAGTCACTACCTGCTTTGTCTTTTGCAGGACGGAAAACCGACTCTGTGTTTGTATAAGGAATGCTATCAATCAGCTTTTGATACAGAGCCAAGCGCACCAAACCTTGTGGTTTCGATGGCATCTGTTTAGTGGTGGTTGGAAAAATATGCCCTAGCGCGATGTAACTAGGATGAATTTGTACGATGCGCAGTAGCTCATAATAACCATGAGTAGAAAGACCAAGACGAATGCCGGCTTTAGTTAGCTGAGCCAAATTCGATTCTTCTATGTCTTCTTGTCCCAGGTGAACGCCATAAGCGCCATGCTTGATTGCCAACTGCCAGTAGTCATTTATAAACACTTGTGCTTGATACTGACGACCTAGCTCAATTGCTCGAATGATCTGTTGTTCTAAATCGGCTTGTTGTGGGTTCTTTATTCGCAGTTGAATAGTGTTGATGCCTAGTGGCAGTAGACGCTCAATCCAAGCAACATCATCAACGACTGGATAGAGCCCTAGACTTTGCTTAGTTAGAGTTGGAAAGCTAACGCTCTCACCTTGTGCAGACCAACCAACTTGAATATCGAGTCGGTTATCCTCCAGTACAGGTGTGGGGAAATCATCAAATTGGTCAGCCCACTGAGTAGATCGTCCCTCATCAAGGTTGTCATTCAACAGTGTTTCACGTGAAACATTCGCTTGTTGAGTTAGGATTCCTCGAGCAAGTGTTAACGCATCTTCGATAGGAAAATCGAGTACTGTCAGCGTTACTATCCAAGCAAGGTGATGTTCAGGATCGAACATTGCGTTGAATTTGGACTTAACGGAAAGCGCTCTCACTTCGTTGTTAATTGGGTGACGCCAGATATCAAGCTGAAGCACTTTCTCCTTTTCATTGGATACCTGAGTATCAGCAATACCAATATAAATCGCTTTCGACGGTTGCTTAGCACACGCTTCTACCGACAAAGCAGAACGGTAATAGAGCACAAATGAACTCTCATGCTCAGAGTCATAATCATCAATGAGATCAGTCGTTATGTGTGTGGTCTGTTGGCCGCGAACAAGCTGAATAGATTGAGTTGGACTCACACCCAACTCAATGTCTTCGATGCTAAAACCCTGTTCTTTCGCCAACAACAAACATTGCTGAACTAAACCTGTCAGTTCAATCAACGATGACGGAATAAGGATTTTGCTCATTAGTCACTTACCTCGGCATGTGCTGCTGGGTGGTATAGCTCAGAACCTGACTCTCTAAATTCTTGCGATTTCTGACGCATACCCTCAAGAGGGTCATCCAGCATTTTGATTGAGATAGCTTGGTCCGCAGCAACTTGCTCTGTGTCTTTCGCATATTCTCGAACCTCTTGCGAGATCTTCATCGAGCAGAACTTTGGCCCGCACATCGAACAGAAGTGAGCAACTTTTCCAGACTCTTGAGGCAAGGTTTCGTCATGGAAAGCGCGCGCGGTATCTGGATCGAGTGACAAGTTGAATTGGTCTTCCCAGCGGAACTCGAAGCGAGCTTTAGAAAGCGCGTTATCACGAACTTGTGCACCAGGATGTCCCTTCGCCAAATCCGCGGCGTGCGCAGCAAGCTTATAAGTGATCATGCCTACTTTCACATCTTCTTTGTTTGGTAAGCCAAGGTGCTCTTTAGGAGTGACGTAGCAAAGCATCGCACAGCCATACCAGCCAATCATGGCAGCGCCAATACCTGAAGTAATATGGTCGTAACCTGGAGCAACGTCTGTCGTCAATGGGCCAAGGGTATAGAAAGGAGCTTCATGGCAGTGCTCTAACTGTTCTTCCATGTTCTCTTTGATCATATGCATTGGAACATGACCAGGGCCTTCAATAATCACCTGTACGTCGTATTCCCACGCAACCTTGGTCAATTCGCCAAGAGTACGAAGCTCTGCAAATTGCGCTTCATCGTTAGCATCAGCAACCGAGCCAGGACGCAGACCATCACCAAGAGATAGTGCGACATCGTACTTAGCACAGATTTCACAGATCTCTCGGAAATGGGTGTATAAGAAGCTTTCTTGGTGGTGCGCTAAACACCATTTCGCGATGATAGAACCACCACGAGAGACGATGCCAGTAACGCGTTTTGCAGTCATTGGCACATAACGAAGTAGTAAACCGGCATGGATAGTAAAGTAGTCAACGCCCTGCTCTGCTTGCTCAATCAGGGTATCGCGCATCACTTCCCAGTTAAGGTTTTCCGCAACACCATTCACTTTCTCAAGCGCTTGATACATTGGTACGGTACCGATCGGAACCGGACTGTTACGTAGAATCCACTCGCGAGTTTCGTGGATGTTACGTCCAGTAGAGAGATCCATAACGGTATCTCCACCCCAACGTGTCGCCCAAACTAGTTTCTCTACTTCTTCTTCAATCGAAGAAGTGACCGATGAGTTACCGATGTTGGCGTTCACTTTGACCAAAAAGTTACGCCCAATGATCATTGGTTCGGATTCTGGGTGGTTGATATTAGAAGGGATAATAGCGCGACCTTCGGCGACTTCTTTACGCACAAACTCTGCAGTAATGTCCTTTGGTAGGTTCGCACCAAAGCTTTGACCCGGATGCTGTTGATTCAGCACTTCATCGCGATACTTGGCACGCCCCATGTTTTCACGCAGCGCGATATATTCCATTTCTGGGGTAATAATACCTTTGCGAGCATAGTGCAATTGGGTCACACAATGGCCATCTTTGGCACGTCGAATACGTGGTAGATTACCGTAACGAAGATCGTCTAGTGTTTCGTCTTCTAAGCGTTCTTTGGTGTACACCGAGCTTACTTCATCAAGTAGCTCAGTATCGGCACGCTCTTCAATCCACCCTTCTCTCAGCTTAGGTAAGCCGCTATAGAGGTCTATGGTGTGCTCTGGATCTGTGTATACACCCGAGGTATCGTAAACGCGTACTGGCTCATTAGGCTCGAAAATAGGCGCTTCTTTTGTGCCTCCAATAAGGCTATCAGCGAGTGATATTTCACGCATTGGCACACGAATATCTGGACGTGAGCCTTCTACGTAGACTTTGCTTGAATTGGGGTACGGTTGTACCGAGAGTGTATCAATGAACTGTTTTGCTTCCAGTCTCGCTTGTTTGCGACTCGACATAGCATTTTTCCTTGCTTTGTTATACTAGATAAAAAGTAATTGGATAAAAATGCTTGGCGGATAGATGCGACAAGAGGAGTCAAATTAAGGCTAGTTAAAGCTTACGATATTTGCCTGTAACAACATTCGACTTTTGATAGATCAACCAGAAAGAACTCCGGTGTGAATATCTTCTCTTGTTCCCTTCGCAGATTCTAATCTGATCAGGTTCAACGGATCCCGAATTAACGGTCTCAGCCTTATGGCACTCCGACAAGTGATGTCAGTATATAAAAACGGCTTGGTGAAACCAAGCCGACCTGTTCAATTTTTAACTACTTTGCTAGCTGCGCATCAATAATTGAAAGCCTATCCACGCAGCTGAAATACTTAACACGACATTCAACAATACGTTCAACCCCATCTTAAAGAAAGCGCCCTGCTGCATAAGCAACACATTATCCATCGAGAAGGTGGAAAACGTCGTTAGTGCCCCTAAAAAACCCAAGCCAATCACTTGTCGCCAAGGTTCCGTTGCCAAAAGTTCATTATCGAAAGCTGCTATCAATAAGCCCATCATAAATGAGCCAACAACGTTAACGGTTAACGTACCATATGGAAAACCACGCCCCAATAAAATGACACAAAGTTCAGAAATTAAGTAACGAGAACATGCACCAAATGCACCACCCAATGCAATAAAACCCAAAACGGATAGTTGTCCCATAATTCCCCCAGAAAAGTTAATGGCGACATTGTAATCAAATTTACGGCAATAGTGATTATACAATCTTAGAATTCAGCAAAGTATAGCGCTTAAAACTTATCAAGATTTTAAAAGTTACAGGAGTCACTTTACTTCGATGTAACCCATCAAACCCGTCTTCATGTGTTCAATTACATGACAATGGTACATCCAACGCCCTGGGTTATCTGCAACAAATGCCGCTTTCGCACTGCCGCTTTTTCCAAGTAAGACCGTATCGGTATGAAACGGTTCGTCGAGTTTTTTGCCATCTAACTCAAGAACCGTAAATGTGTGTCCATGAAGATGAATAGGATGATGATATTGGGTGACGTTCTTTAGGTTGAAGATATAGGTTTTTCCCATCTCCAATGTTGAAAGCGGCGCTGGAATATTATCTTTGCTCATTCCCTCCCAAGCCCGTTTGTTCATCAGCCAGAACTTAGGTATCGCTTTGCCCGATTTATCAGCAGGAGTGATCGCCCCCTCCCACTCAAACACATAATCGATTTGCTCTGCATTTTTCAAATCGAGAGCTGGCACAGGGTTGAGAGGTAACAAAGGCAGTTTCTGGTTGCTCGGCAAGTCAGACTCAACAACGTCAAACTCGCACAAAGGGAATGGGAAGCGTCCTTTCATTTGACGCACATAAACACGTGTTCCAGCCTTCGGAGCAATCAATCCGACATCCAACCTCATTCCTGGACCAATTTTGTGCTGAGTGAGCTTATAAGGCGCTTTAACAGGATTACCATCAATAGCAATAACCCAAGCCTCTGCACCTTCAATAGCGATCGGGTAAGTAATGGTATTATCGACATTAGCAATTCTTAATCGCGTGGTAGCATTCTGCTTCAGCGCATAAACAGGTTCATGCACACCATTGACGCTACTCCACTCTCCGGGAGTCCCCATACGAGCGCTCAAGCGCGGTACCATAAGGTTCTTCCACTGACCTTGTTTGTCTAAATGCCAATGCTTTAGAACGACTTCATGCTCTTCATCAAACTGAACCGGCTCTGCCTCTTCAACGACAATTAGCCCGACTAAGCCCATACCAAGCTGCTTCACACTATTCATATGTGGGTGATACCAAAATGTGCCCGCATCTGGTGGTGTAAATTCATAAACGAATGTTTCACCTGGCATGATAGGCTGCTGGCTCAAGAAAGGGACACCATCCATTTCAATAGGGATTCGCAAGCCATGCCAGTGGATTGTAGTCGGCTCTGAAAGCTTGTTAGTAAACCGAATTATAACTTTCTCGCCTTGGCGACAACGAATCACAGGCGCTGGAATCGAACCATTAAATGCGAGTACGTCTGTGTTAAACCCAGGGACCAATTCTGCAGTAGAAGGTTCTGCAGTGATATCGTATATATATTGCCCCTGCTTATTAGTGCTCCTAGATAGAGAACATGCAGGTAGAACGGCAAGCGCGGAGATTGCTAAGGATGATTGAAGAAAGCGTCGACGAGATATATCCATACATAGTTACTCATTAATCCAGATCGGTTGAGTGTAACTAAATATAAATAGTGATTCCCCTTTATTATTAAAATTTCGGGCCACTGATCATTACAGCTAACTGTAGTTTCGTTCGTTCAGTAGATTAAATGCAGCCAAAGTACAGCAGAAAGCCATACTTACGGGATAAGAGTAGAAATAAGCTATAATAATGAGAAGAAACCAGATACAAAAAAGGCTCTGACCTAAGTCAGAGCCTGATATATGGCAGGGGTGGAGAGATTCGAACTCCCAACACGCGGATTTGGAATCCGCTGCTCTGCCAATTGGAGCTACACCCCTATAGAATTTTCATATTCTAGATTTGACAAAACCTCGCATAAGCGAGGTTGTCGATATTAAGTGGCGGAGTGGACGGGACTCGAACCCGCGACCCCCGGCGTGACAGGCCGGTATTCTAACCAACTGAACTACCA
>NZ_JAWPOL010000368.1:0-1077 GCF_033391095.1 Vibrio sp. Vb0667
GCTCACTTTGCAGATCTTTTAGCAAGTTCAGAATTTGTGCCTGTACCGACACATCCAACGCTGATGTCGGTTCATCACAAATCAAAAGTCGAGGACGAGTTGCCAGGGCGCGCGCAATCGAAATACGCTGACGCTGACCACCAGAGAATTCATGAGGATATTTCACGCCAGCCATGCGGCCCAAACCAACATGATCAAGCAAATCATTTACGATTTGACGTGTTTCTGCTTCATTCTTGGTGAGTTTATGGAAACGAATTGGCTCGGCAATAATGTCTGCCACCTTCATACGAGGGTTCATAGACGTGTATGGATTTTGGAACACCATCTGCATTTGACGTCGCATCGGACGACGCTCTTTTTCCGACTTCATCGCCGTGAGATCGATGCCTTCAAATTTCACTTGGCCAGAGTTTGGCTCATACAAGCCAGCAATCACGCGCGCGATGGTCGACTTACCCGAACCTGACTCACCCACCAGACCAAACGTCTCACCTTCGTGCACCTCAAAACTCACATTGTTCGATGCCTGCACGTACTCACGGCGGCTTTCAAACAAAGAGTCCTTAGTCACAAACCTTAGGTTGACGTTTTTCACATCCAACAACGGGCCAGTGTACTCACGCTGATCTTGGCTTTGACCCAGCCAGTGATTCTTAATGTCTAGCGACTTCATTTCTGTCGCTTCTTCGATGTAACTCACCAGAGGGAAACGATCGAGCTTTCTGTCTGAGCGAGGAACCGCCGAAATCAAGCTGCGCGTGTATGGGTGATCTGGGTTACCCAACACTTTTGCCGTTGGCCCAAACTCAACAAGATCGCCACGGTACATCACCGCCACGCGGTCTGTAACGTTTGAAACCACACCCATGTCGTGCGTAACCAACATACAACCAACATTGTTTTGGATACACAACTCACGGATAAGATTCAGGATTTGGTCTTGGATTGATACGTCCAGTGCCGTGGTTGGCTCATCGGCGATGATCAGATCTGGCTCACCAGCCAAAGCGATCGCGATAACCACACGCTGACGCATACCACCAGAAAACTGGTGAGGATACTGTTTAAGACGGT
>NZ_JAWPOL010000369.1:0-1075 GCF_033391095.1 Vibrio sp. Vb0667
CTTTGTACGCCGGCTTGCAAGAAATCAACAGCAACGAGCGCAACATTCTGACGGTGGAAGACCCAATCGAATTTGATATCGATGGCATTGGCCAGACTCAAGTTAACCCGAAAGTCGACATGACATTTGCGCGTGGTCTACGTGCGATCTTACGTCAGGACCCGGATGTGGTGATGGTCGGTGAGATCCGTGACTTAGAAACCGCGCAAATTGCGGTGCAAGCGTCTTTGACTGGTCACCTGGTAATGTCGACGCTGCATACCAACACCGCTGTTGGTGCGATCACGCGTCTGCGTGATATGGGTATTGAACCATTTTTGATCTCCTCTTCACTGCTAGGTGTGCTAGCGCAGCGTCTGGTTCGTACGCTCTGTTCTGACTGTAAAGAACCTTACGAAGCGGACAGCGAACAGAAAAAATTGTTTGGCATGGCAGAAAGTGAATCGCTCATTCTACATCGCGCGAAAGGCTGTGAAGCGTGTAACCAAAAAGGTTATCGCGGACGTACCGGCATTCATGAATTAGTGCTTGTCGATGAAACGGTTCAAGAGCTGATTCACCGCGAAGCGGGTGAGCAAGAAGTGGAAAAAGCCGTTCGTAATCATACGCCAAGTATTCGTAGTGATGGTCTAAGCAAAGTACGTCGTGGTATTACGTCACTTGAAGAAGTGATGCGAGTGACGAAGGAAGCGTAATGGCAGCATTTGAATACAAAGCGCTGGACGCAAAAGGCAAACAAAAAAAAGGCACGATTGAAGGGGATAACGCTCGTCAAGTGCGCCAACGACTGAAAGAACAAGGGATGATCCCTGTTGAGGTCGTGGAAGCCAAAGCAAAGGCGGCTAAGTCTTCAGGCTCAGTGGGCTTCAAACGTGGTATCAAAACGGCTGAACTGGCTCTGATTACGCGTCAATTATCCACACTTGTTCAATCAGGTATGCCTCTTGAAGAGTGTCTTCGTGCGGTTTCTGAACAAGCAGAAAAGCCACGAATTCGCACCATGATCGCTGCAGTTCGCTCCAAAGTCACCGAAGGTTACCCATTGGCAGATAGCCTAGGTGATTATCCACACGTA
>NZ_JAWPOL010000370.1:0-1074 GCF_033391095.1 Vibrio sp. Vb0667
AGCACCAATGCCGGATCAACGCCGACCAACGGAATGTCTAAGTCCGCCACCATAGCCAAGAACTTCGCCGTATCAGCCGCGGTCTCTTTAAACTGGCGTAGGAAACCTTTGATGTGTTGCGCTTTACCATTTGGCTTAAATGGCAAAAGCACTGGATACATACCTAGCTTTTTAACCAACTTGACGAAGTCTTCAACAACGTCCGCATCGTAATAACTGGTAAATGGGTCTTGAACGATTAATACGTGCTTGCTCTTTTCAGTCGAAGACAAACCACTCAACGCTTGCAGATCATACGGCGTTGTCAGCGACTCTACGCGCTGTTTCAACGTAGGAACAGACAACAACGGCGCATCCACATACCCTACTGTTGAAGCCGTTAAACTCTTCACCCACGACTGTTTCAATACGCCGTTCACGACTGCTGGTGCCTTTGCCATCATTGGCAGCATGGTTTCAATGTTGGCAACCAAATAATCTTTTGCCGGACGCTGATAGCGCGAGTGATAAATGTTTAAAAAGCGGGAACGGAAACTTGGAACATCCACTTTGATCGGACATTGGCTCGCACACGCTTTACACGCTAAGCAGCCGTTCATTGCTTCATAAACTTCATGAGAGAAATCGTATTCGTGACGACGATTAATGGAATGACGCACACGATCAATCATGGTTTTGATCGATGTTTTGTTTTCTAACGTTTGCTTTTCTAGGTCAAGAATATCAATACCTTGCTCAGTAAGCTGACGCAACCATTCACGAACCAATCCAGCGCGCCCTTTTGGCGAATGACTACGATCAGCCGTCACTTTCATCGATGGACACATCGGCGAGCTGGTCTCGTAGTTAAAGCACAAATCGTTACCGTTACATTTCATCGCTTGCTTAAAGCTGTCACGTACTTGTACGTCAATTTGGCGATCATAGTAACCACGTTTGGTGTCGGTTACTTTTACCAACTCTGCATCGCTATCAAGTGGCGTACAGATTTTACCTGGGTTCATTTTATTGTGTGGGTCGAATGCAGCTTTTACGCGTCTAAGCTCAGTAAACAACTCTTTACCAAAGAACTCC
>NZ_JAWPOL010000371.1:0-1073 GCF_033391095.1 Vibrio sp. Vb0667
AGTCGCCAATGATGCTGACTTTCTCTTTGCCATCTTCAATATCGACCAACCACAACTCGCCGATAGGCAGTTCATGATTGCGCTTGATGAGACCTTCGATAAGCTCTGGCGTGTAACTGGACCCTGCACCAATAATGGTAATTTTTAGATTCTTTTTCATCGTGCTGTTTCTCGTTATGGATAAGACAGTTTGATTTAAAAGCATCGTGATTCGCTATACAAACCAATTTAAACTTGCTATGCATTAGCCTTTCTAATTTATGTTGAGTGCCAAGATGGACAGAAAACAGCAGATGCTCTCTAACATGTACACTTTCGCCGTTGCTGGTAAGTGTCTCAGTTTTACCAAAGCCGCTGAAGAGTTGTTTATAACCCAAGGGGCAGTGAGCCAACGCATTAAGTCACTAGAAGAACAACTGGGTTTCAGCTTGTTTGTGCGTATGACTCGGCGGTTAGAGCTGACCAAGGAAGGTGAGCGATTACTGCACGCGCTTAACCAATCGTTTGAGGTGATTTTCTCTGAACTTGAAGACATCAAATTCAACGAGCTGCGTGGCGAGCTTTACATCGGCGTGGCCCCCACGTTTGCACAGAGTTGGTTACTGCCGCGTATGGTGGAATTTCAGCGTTTGTATCCTTCTCTCAATATCAAGCTTCGAGTAAAGGCAAGCCGATTAGATTTCTTACATGAGCCCGTTGATATTGCGATTTACTACAGTGATAGCGAGCATCCGGGTTTCCATCATCAAAGGCTGTTTGATGAAGAGTTGATGCCGGTTTGTAGCCCTGAATACAGCCAAATACATTTCTCCGATGGTGTGAGTAGTGCCAGCCAATTTGAGGCCGTGACCTTTATCCATTGCACAGAATCGTTAGAAGCAAACGAGCCAAATCATGAATGGCAGAGCTGGTTAGCAAGCCAAAGCAACCCTGAGCTGAAATCGCTTAATGTGATGGAGAAAACCTACCTTTTTAACCATGCCGATATGGCAATGATTGCCGCCAAAAACAGCATGGGAATCGCAATGGCGCGGGCGTCTTTGGTGCAAACCAGTTTGGAAAAGGGAGAACTG
>NZ_JAWPOL010000372.1:0-1072 GCF_033391095.1 Vibrio sp. Vb0667
CGCATGGTGTAACGTCTAAATTCAATACCGAAGTGAGTAATTGGGTTACTGTAGGCAAAAAGATCATAGGTGTCCAAACGAACCACGGTTTGTTTAAGGCAGACCAATTTGTCGTTGCTTCTGGTAGCTTTTCCACTGCGCTTTTAAAGCAGCTCGATATTGATATTCCAGTGTATCCGGTTAAAGGATATTCACTGACGCTACCGATAGAAAATGAAGAATACGCACCGCGCTCTACCGTCATGGATGAGACTTACAAAGTCGCTATGACTCGATTTGATGACCGCATACGAGTGGCTGGCACCGCTGAACTTGCAGGTTTCGACCCAGCCTTGCCACAAAAGCGCAAAAACACGATTGAGATGGTGGTTCGCGATTTGTTCCCTCGCGGCGGTGATTTCAGCCAAGCAGAATTCTGGACCGGATTTCGCCCAATGACGCCAGATGGCACACCAATCATAGGTGCAACGCCATACGACAACCTCTTTACTAATACCGGGCATGGGACGTTAGGGTGGACAATGGCATGTGGTTCAGGGCACTTATTGGCCAATATCATGACAGGTGAAAAAGCCAAAATCATGGAGAACTCAGAGCTCAACTTACTTCGTTACGCGTAAATAATCGCACAAAAATCAAACAGACCTTTATTCCACATACTGCATAGTAGTTAGCATTTTTAACTCATCGAATATGCAGCACATTAAAATGACAACGTGCTGCATATTTAATCAAACCAATAAATTCCCCATCTAATTGCGCACAATAATCAACTAGAACCAAATTTTAACAACATCAAGCCATTCTGTGCCCACCATCACGCTATAAACGATTTATAGACAAAAAAGTTAACAATTGCATTACATAAAGGGTAATGTGTTGTTTGAAAAATAACCACAAACACAACTAACAGGGAAAATACTCATGCAGTCATTAGTTGATTTTCTGAATGGAATTATCTGGAGCCCAGTACTGATCTACCTGTGTCTTGGGGCGGGTTTGTTCTATTCGATCATGACACGCTTTGTGCAGATTCGTCATTTCTTTGAGATGTGGCGCTTGCTACTTTCGG
>NZ_JAWPOL010000373.1:0-1072 GCF_033391095.1 Vibrio sp. Vb0667
GGGATTGGTGCCATTGTTTACTTATATAAGCGTCTAGTTGAACGTGAAAGAAGCATGAGTATTGAAAACGTATCAGGTCAGCCATTAGAAATCATGAGCTTGCTTCGTATCAACCATGCCATTCCCGTCAATTCAAAAGGACACTAAAAATACCGGTTTAAACGGAGGTTGGCATGGTAAATCTAATACGACGAAGTGTAGTTAGCGGTCTCGTTGTCGGCATGTTTGGTTGTTCGTCATTTGATTATCCCGATCATGGTCAGGGTGGATTGGCGGAAAGCTATCAAGATATTTCGATTGAGAACTATCAGTTCTCGCCTGTTATGCCAGATGAACCATTGGGCCCAGAGCATGGATTGCGATTCGATTGGCAGTTGACCAAGCTTCATCTCGACGCTTTGATTCAAGAAGGCGCTCGTTGGTGCTTCCCTGCTGCAGTGGTGCAAGCACTCGAAAAACAAAATCGCATTGCTCGCGAACTAGAAGGCGGTTTACTGCTTGATGCCGCCAATGACCTGGTCATCCAGCGTCGTCGATTAAACCAGCTTGAGCAGCAACTCGACTACGTACTTACGCAAACCACTTGCACGCCGCCGGACGACATCGAAGCGCTAAGGAATGACTTAAACATCGTCTCCGATATTTATGCGCTGCTCAACGTCGATAATCAGTTTGCCATTGATTCTGCGGAGATCAATCCGAAGTACATGGGACACTTGGCAGAAGCCGCTTATATTCTGCGCGACCACCCTGCTCTGTCTCTGGTTGTCACTGGCCATGCGGACGTCACGGGTACGCCTGAGCACAATAAAAAACTAGCACAGGAACGAGCCGAGCAAGTTAAACGATACTTAAGTGTGTTCGGTGTAGCGTCAGACCGTGTGCAAACCAAATCTGTTGGCGACACATTGCCTTTGTATGAGGGACAAACGCCAGCCGTGCGCCTAACCAACCGTCGTGTGAGCATCGAAGTTCTCAGCGCAAACTCTGATAGCAATGCGCCAAGTAATCACAATTTACCTAACAAAGGCAACATGCCAACGAGCGCAAGCGGTTCGATAGGAGGCGCGTT
>NZ_JAWPOL010000374.1:0-1070 GCF_033391095.1 Vibrio sp. Vb0667
GTGAAATGAGCAAGCAAAAGACTCTTGCAGAGTTTATGGAGCTGGGTAACGCTTTGCTTGTGGCGACGGGGGCGTTTTGGGAAGGGATCGATGTTAGAGGTGACGCACTGAGCTGTGTTATCATCGACAAATTGCCGTTTACTGCCCCGGATGATCCGCTGCTAAAAGCCCGAATTGAAGATTGTCGATTGCGTGGTGGTGAGCCGTTTGCTGAAGTGCAAATCCCCGATGCGGTGATCACTTTAAAGCAGGGCGTAGGGCGTTTGATTCGAGATCAGAAAGATCATGGTGCATTGATCATTTGTGACAATCGCCTTGTCACCCGTGACTATGGCGGCACGTTCCTTGGAAGCTTGCCTCCGATCCCAAGAACACGAGATTTAGAACGTATCAAAGCGTTTCTTAAAGCAGAATAATTAGTCGCAGCCTATGCTGTGATGTAACCAAATAAAATAGAGTTTTAGAGAGTTAAATGAGCGCAAAAATTCTTGCTATCGATACCGCAACTGAAAACTGTTCAGTTGCACTACTGGTTAATGACCAAGTGATTTCACGCAGCGAAGTGGCACCTCGTGACCACACGAAAAAAGTGCTGCCAATGGTTGACGAAGTGCTGAAAGAAGCGGGTCTAACTCTACAAGACTTGGATGCACTAGCGTTTGGCCGTGGCCCTGGTAGCTTTACTGGTGTTCGTATCGGCATTGGCATCGCTCAAGGCCTAGCATTTGGTGCAGAACTGCCGATGATTGGTGTTTCAACATTGGCTGCGATGGCACAAGCAAGCTATCGCCTGCATGGTGCAACTGATGTCGCTGTAGCGATTGATGCGCGCATGAGCGAAGTTTACTGGGCACGTTATTCTCGCCAAGAAAACGGCGAATGGATGGGTGTTGATGAAGAATGTGTGATTCCACCAGCTCGTTTGGCGGAAGAAGCACAAGCTGACTCTAAAACGTGGACAACAGCTGGTACAGGTTGGTCTGCATATCAGGAAGAACTGGCGGGCCTGCCGTTTAACACTGCAGACAGTGAGGTATTGTACCCTGACTCACAAGACAGAGTGATTTAAG
>NZ_JAWPOL010000375.1:0-1069 GCF_033391095.1 Vibrio sp. Vb0667
GACACGCGCAACGACGTTTGCGTTCGCGATCTTCAAAGCCGCAAGCTTACGGGGGTTGTTGGTCATCAGACGCACTTCGTCAATCCCTAAATGCTCTAACATCCCTTTGCAAAACGCATAGTCTCGCATATCAGCAGCAAACCCTAAACGCTCATTCGCCTCAACGGTATCCGCACCATCATCCTGCAAGTGATAGGCGCGAATTTTGTTGATTAAACCGATGCCACGTCCCTCCTGACGCAAATAGAGCAGCACGCCGCAGCCCTCTTCGACGATGTTTTGCAACGCACGATTTAACTGAAAACCGCAATCGCAGCGTGTGCTAAATAGTGCGTCTCCAGTGAGACATTCAGAATGGAGCCGAATCAATGGCGCAGGCTGAGACGTCGGGTCGCCATACACCAGCGCGAGATGCTCCTTCCCTGTAGCCGTCTCGATGAAGCCGTGCATCATGAATGTGCCCCACTGAGTTGGCAGCTTGGCTTTGTCGATGAACTTAACCAAATTGTAAGGCTCGACATGTCGCAGTTCTGCGCGTACGTTCATCAGAATTTCTCCTAGGTGGTTCAAACCTTTACCGTCTCCCCCATCTCCCCAAAATGCGTCCTTGTGCGAATGCTCGGTAAGGCAAGCATTGCCCGTGCGCATCAGTTTCTGAGCAAGTTTCGGGTTTTGGAGGAATTTTTCTCGCACAATGAACGCCATAACTGAGAGCTTCATGTTGTCCCAATCGCTGCGAACGAGATGCTCGTACTGACGGCTTAACGCGAACGCTTCATCCGGCGATTGGGCTTTCTGAATTTTGGTTTGCAGTTGGGCATCAACAAATTTCTGAGCTTGATAGTAGTGTTCGCTGGTGGGCCAAGATTGGGAAGATATTTCGACGGGGGCATGACAGAAGTTGGAGAGGAAGCCGTGCGGCTCATCGGGCTCGTAGAAAAGGATCTGATCAACCATATTCGCGCTCCTGCTTAAGTGATATGGATAGTCAACAAAAGGCATATCCTACTGGTATATCTTTTAGTAACGCCTCTACCATTTGTCAAACCATAGTAAGCAAGCAAAGTGA
>NZ_JAWPOL010000376.1:0-1068 GCF_033391095.1 Vibrio sp. Vb0667
AGTCGGCTTAAGGAAACGTTATGAATCAGAAAGAAGTGTTATTGTCCGCTCGCGATCTGCAAGTGCATTTTCCTGTTTCGCGACACCTCATTCCGAGCCGAAGAAAGATCGTACAAGCCGTCAACGGCATCGATTTGGATGTTTATCGAGGCGAAACGCTCGGCATTGTTGGCGAATCAGGCTGCGGAAAATCCACCTTAGCGCGTGCTCTGCTGCGCTTAGTTGAACCCACGCACGGTAAGCTCACTTGGAAAGGTGAAGACATGCGTGGCTTCAGCAAAAACAAGTTAGCGCGTCGTCGCCAAGAATTTCAGATGATATTCCAAGACCCATCGGCGAGCCTCAATCCGAGATTGACGATTTCAGAATGTATCGCAGAGCCGTTACTCACACACCAACCTCAACTCAAACGCGCCGAAGTCGAAAAACGCGTCATTGCGATGATGGACAAAGTGGGTCTGTTGGCAAGCCAACGTAACCGATATCCGCATGAGTTTTCTGGCGGTCAGTGCCAACGTGTTGGCATCGCGCGCGCCTTAATCCTCAATCCGGACTTAGTGGTGTGTGATGAACCCGTCAGCGCATTGGATGTATCGATTCAAGCGCAGGTCATTAATTTGCTCGACGACCTTAAACAAGAAATGGGACTGACACTGGTGATGATCGCTCATGACCTAAGCGTTGTGCGTCATATCAGCGACCGAGTAATGGTGATGTACCTTGGCAAACCAATGGAAGTGGGACGCTACGACCAAGTGTTCGACGATGCTCAGCATCCCTACACAAAAGCATTGCTTTCTGCGGTACCGATTGCCAATCCGCAACTTGCACGCAACCGCGACATCCAATTGTTGCCCGGAGACCTCCCTTCTCCGCTCAACCCACCCAGCGGTTGTGTTTTTAGAACCCGATGCCCAGAAGCTACGGAACTATGTGGGCAGCAAAGCCCAGTCAAAACAGGCACTGAGCAACATCATATTTACTGTTCAAACATGATTTAGGACGTTTTCATGAATACAACAAACTCGGTTAACCAACGCCTTTCATCGCTACGCGACGCGATGGCAA
>NZ_JAWPOL010000377.1:0-1067 GCF_033391095.1 Vibrio sp. Vb0667
TCAATCGGCTGGCAAACATCTTGGTAAAAACATTCAAATTCACCGGTCAGCTCACCAAATAAGTCTTGAACTTTCTGTTCGCTACGGGCTAACAGCAAAACTCTGATGTTCAGTTGATCTTTTCTATTGAGATAAACAAAAAAGCGAACCATACAAGCTGCAAGCATTCCTGTCGCACCCGTAACAAGTACAGTTTTATTTCGCAACGAACCCCATGACTTTTGGCTCAAGTACAATTGCTCGTTATCATCACTGATGATGTTAATCCGATTATTTTTCATATAATTAACCAAAAACCTGTAGATTTTCCTGCGTATCGATTATTGCCTTAAAAATAAAGAAATCGATGGGTGACGTGATTTTAATGTTTTCAGAAATACCAGAGACTAGGCGAACATCGTATCCGTACTTTGTCATCAACGAACATGAATCGATCGCTTCGGTGTAACAGTCCTCACGCGCTTGACGATGTACTTTAAGAATATCGCGCAAATAAAAGCTTTGTGGCGCTTTCGCTAATCGAGATAACGAACGATCGTGAACGTCTTTCACGACGTCTTCATTGTCGACAAGGACAAAGGTCTCTACTGGAGGACAAGTAGTGATCGCACTACCGTGACTTTTGACCGCTTCGATATTTCGGTTGATAATTTCGTCATTGATTAAAGGTCGAACGCCATCATGAATCAAAACAACAGAGTTATGATCAAATTCTTCTTCTATCTTACATAAGCCGTTAAATATAGACTCCTGGCCAGTTTCACCACCGGGAATAACAAACTTCACTTTCTGAATATCAAATTTGAACAACAGTTTGCGTAAATAATCGATCCACGGTTCAACGCAAACTACAACAATGGCATCAATGTTTTTGTTCTCTTCAAACTTCTCAAGTGTGTATATAATTACTGGCTTGTTATATAGCTCTAAAAACTGCTTCGGTTTAGTGCTGTTTTGCATTCGGGTTCCGACACCACCAGCAAAAATCAAGGCAACATTCATAATTCACTCCTAAATCATAGATATCATTTTGTTAATGCTAGTGTTCACCGTCTCTCTATATCGTT
>NZ_JAWPOL010000037.1:0-36703 GCF_033391095.1 Vibrio sp. Vb0667
ACTAGCTGACTATGTACGCGCTAAGTAACTGTAAAATTTATACCGGTAGTGATGTTCTTACCGATCATGCGGTCATCATCGAAAACGATCTTATTCAATCTATTGTGCCGGTTTCTGAGCTACCTCAAAGCATCGAAGTAAAAGACCTTGCAGGCGCTAATCTAAGTCCAGGCTTTATCGATCTGCAGTTGAACGGTTGTGGCGGTGTAATGCTAAACGATGCAATTACCCCTGAAACCATGCAAATCATGCACCAGGCAAACCTCAAATCTGGCTGTACTAGCTTCCTGCCAACACTCATTACGTCATCTGATGAAGATATGCGAACTGCAATTACCGCAGCTCGTGAGTACCACAACAAGTATCAAAATCAATCGCTTGGTTTACACCTCGAAGGTCCTTACCTTAACGTCGCGAAAAAAGGCATCCATAACGTCGATTTTATTCGCCCATCAGACGAAAGCATGATCGACCTTATCTGCGCAAACGCCGAAATCGTAGCGAAAGTAACACTAGCACCTGAGCATAACGACCCAGAGCATATTGCGCGATTAAAGGCTGCTGGCATCGTGGTTTCAATTGGCCACACAAATGCAACCTACGCCGAAGCACGTAAAAGCTTTGAAGCAGGCATTACTTTTGCTACACACCTCTTTAATGCAATGACACCAATGGTTGGTCGTGAACCAGGAGTTGTTGGTGCAATTTACGATACTCCTGACGTATATGCTGGCATTATTGCTGATGGTTTTCACGTCGACTACGCAAACATCCGAATTGCTCATAAAATCAAAGGTGAAAAGCTTGTTTTGGTGACGGATGCCACAGCTCCAGCAGGTGCTAACATTGATCACTTTATTTTTGTCGGTAAGAAAGTATATTACCGAGATGGTAAGTGTGTTGATGAAAATGGCACGCTAGGCGGCTCAGCTTTGACAATGATTGAAGCAGTTCAGAATTCAGTTGAGCACGCGGGGATCGCTTTAGACGAAGCTCTACGAATGGCCACGTTATACCCAGCAACAGCAATTGGTGTTGAGGATCGCCTTGGCCGAGTTCGAAAAGGGATGGTTGCAAACCTGACTATTTTCGATCGTGACTTTAAAGTAAAAGCGACGGTTGTTAACGGACAATACGAGCAAAATTAAGCATGAATGGCGGACAGATTGGTAATGTAGATTTAGTAAAACAGCTTAACAGCGCTGCGGTATATAGGCTGATTGATCAGCAAGGTCCTATCTCCCGTATTCAAGTCGCGGACGTGAGTCAGCTCGCGCCTGCTAGTGTTACCAAAATAACCCGCCAACTTTTAGAGCGCGGCCTTATTAAGGAGGTCGCCCAACAAGCTTCAACTGGTGGTCGTCGTGCGATCTCTTTGACTACTGAAGTCAAACCTTTTCATTCGATTGCCGTTCGCTTAGGTCGAGATTACGTACAGTTCAGTTTATACGATTTAGGTGGTACCGCGCTGGCAGAAGATCAGCATGAACTGCACTACACTAACCAAGCAGACTTAATCGCAGGACTTATCGATTTATTAAAAGATTTCGTAAGCCGTTGCGAAGACAAAATTGATCAACTCATCGCTATCGGCATCACTTTACCGGGCCTTGTTAACCCAACAACTGGCGTGGTCGAATACATGCCTAATACCGATATCGATAATCTTGCTCTCGGTGAAATTGTTGGAGAGAAGTTTAATACAGCATGCTTTGTTGGCAACGACGTACGTGGCATGGCGTTGGCTGAGCACTACTTTGGAGCAAGCCAAGACTGCCAGGATTCTATTTTGGTTAGCGTCCACCGCGGTACTGGCGCAGGTATTATCGTTAACGGCCAGGTTTTTCTTGGTTTTAACCGCAACGTCGGTGAAATTGGTCATATCCAAATCGACCCGCTTGGTGAGCAATGCCAATGTGGAAACTTTGGCTGTTTAGAAACCGTAGCTGCAAACCCAGCGATTATTCAACGAGTGAAGCAACTGATTACTCAAGGATACGAATCAAGCTTAACCGACCTTGAAAACATCACAATTGAATCGGTATGTCAGCACGCAATGAATGGTGATGAACTTGCGAAACAGAGTTTAGTGCGAGTGGGCAACCAGCTAGGTAAAGCGATTGCGATTACGGTTAACTTATTTAATCCACAGAAAATTGTAATTGCTGGCGATATTACTGCAGCACAAGATATTGTTTTCCCTGCAATTCAACGCAACGTAGAGAATCAATCTCTTAAAACTTTCCATAACGACCTCCCTATCGTGGCTTCTCACATTGATAAGCAGCCAACGATGGGCGCATTTGCGATGATTAAACGCGCTATGCTAAACGGAGTTTTGTTACAAAAGTTACTGGAAGACTAAGTTTATACAACCAATTGAGTTACAATCTCGGGCTGTGTTTTCACAGCCCGTTTTTGTATATCAGGAATACAGCTCAACAGTATGGAAATTATTCTAATTACAGCCGCTTTTTTAGCTGGTTTTATTGCGCTTAAATGCAGCCTCCCTCCCCTCGTTGGTTTTCTACTAGCTGGATTTGGCTTGCATGCATTTGGTTACCAAAGCAATGACGTTATTGTCACTCTCGCAGATCTTGGTGTTACTCTTCTTCTGTTTACTATTGGACTCAAACTCGATGTAAAAACCCTGCTGTCCAAAGAAATATGGGGAGGGGCAACCGCCCACAACATACTCTCTACCGCTTTTTTTGCCCTAGCGTTATCCGGCTTAAAACTACTGGGCTTGACTTCGCTAGCCAGTATGGACGGCAGCCAAATCCTGCTTTTAGCTTTTGCACTATCGTTCTCTAGTACCGTTTTTGCCGTAAAAGCATTGCAAGAAAAAGGCGAAATGAACGCGACCTACGGCACACTCGCGATCGGTATCTTGGTTATGCAAGATATTTTTGCCGTAGTATTCCTGACTGCTTCAACCGGAAAAGTCCCAGAATGGTATGCCATCGGTTTGTTCGCACTGCCTTTCCTTCGTCCCCTATTCTATAAGCTGCTCGATAAAGTTGGCCACGGCGAAATGCTGGTGCTATTCGGTATTTTCTTCGCGCTTGTTGTCGGTGCTGGGCTATTCGAGTTGGTCGGGATGAAACCAGACTTGGGCGCGCTAATTTTAGGCATGCTACTCGCAGGTCACCCAAAAGCCTCAGAACTATCCAAGTCATTATTCAATATGAAGGAGCTCTTTTTAGTCTGCTTCTTTTTGAACATTGGTTTATCCGCCTCATTGAGCGTGAATGGCGTCGTTCTCGCCCTGCTATTTATCTTACTGCTACCAATCAAAGGACTCTTGTACTTCGTCACTATTAATCATTTTAAGTTTCGAGTACGTACCTCTTTGCTCGCCTCTTTATCACTATTTAACTACAGTGAGTTTGGTCTTATTGTTGCTGGGTTGGCCTATAAAATGGGCTGGATGCCAAGTGATATGCTTGCTGCGATTGCGGTTGCGGTGTCGGTATCCTTTGTAATTTCCGCGCCACTTAACCGCCTTAGCCATAAAATTTATCAACATTCAGGTAAGTGGCTGCAAGAGACAGCGGTAGAAAAGCTCAATCAACGCGACCAACTCATCAACCCAGGTCATGCCCAAGTATTGATCTTAGGTATGGGGCGTATTGGAACGGGCGCTTATGATGAGCTACGTTCACGCTATGGCAAAATTTCATTGGGTATAGAAATTCGTGAAGACGCTGCACATCATCATCGTTCAGAAGGAAGAAATGTGATTTCTGGTGATGCCACCGACCCGGATTTCTGGGAGCGAATTTTAGATACAGGTCATGTAAAACTGGTTCTGCTTGCAATGCCACATCATCAAGGTAACCAAACAGCACTTGAGCAGCTTAAACGCAGAAAATATAAGGGGCAAATTGCCGCTATCGCCGAATACCCAGATCAATTGGAAGGCTTACTTGAAAATGGCGTTGACGCAGCATTCAATATTTATAGTGAAGCTGGTAGCGGTTTTGCTCGACACGTCTGTAAACAACTTCAACCTAAATTCACACCAATTAAATAAGCAACAGCACTGATATTTTTCGGAAGGCTTTCTATTGATAGAAAGCCTTTTTTGTATAGTTTTTATACCAAACCTTGATCTCATTCACCAAAACAACGGTTGAGTTAAATATTTTCCATACAACAAGGCCTTTTATCATTTTTTTAATCACAAAACGTTGCTTTTTTTATTAGTAATGGCAAATTTAAACCATACCGATTAGAAATTGTTTAGTTTAGTAAGGATGTAGTATGTGTTCAGTATTTGGCATTTTAGACATTAAAAGCGATGCAGCCGCATTGCGCCCTATCGCATTAGAGATGTCGAAAAAACTTCGTCACCGTGGCCCAGACTGGTCTGGGATTTACTCTTCAGAGCGTGCTATTTTAGCGCACGAGCGCTTGGCGATTGTTGGTCTAAATAGTGGTGCACAGCCGCTATACAGCCCTGATAAGAAGCTCATCCTTGCCGTCAATGGTGAAATCTACAACCATAAAGAAATTCGTGCTCGTTACGAAGGAAAGTACGAATTTCAAACCGATTCAGACTGTGAAGTCATTCTTGCACTTTACCAAGATATGGGTGCAGATCTCCTTGAAGAACTAAACGGTATTTTCGCTTTTGTGCTCTACGACGAAGAAAAAGATGAGTATTTAGTCGGCCGTGACCATATTGGTATTATCCCTCTTTATCAAGGTCACGATGAGCATGGTAACTACTATGTGGCATCAGAGATGAAGGCTCTTGTTCCAGTATGTAAAACAGTAAGTGAATTCCCTCCTGGTAGCTACTACAGCTCTAAAGATACTGAGCCAACACGTTACTATGTTCGTGACTGGAACGAGTACGCAGCAGTACAAGGTAACAGCACTAGCAAAGAAGAATTGACTGAAGCGCTAGAAGCGGCTGTTAAACGCCAACTAATGACTGACGTGCCTTACGGTGTACTTCTTTCAGGCGGTCTAGATTCTTCTATTACATCTGCGGTAGCAAAACGCTTTGCAGCGATGCGTATTGAAGATGATGAAAAGTCTGAAGCTTGGTGGCCTCAACTGCACTCTTTTGCTGTTGGCCTAGAAGGCGCGCCTGACCTGAAAGCAGCTCGCGAAGTTGCCGACCAAATTGGTACCGTTCACCACGAAATGACGTACACGATTCAAGAAGGTTTGGACGCGATTCGTGACGTGATTTACCACATTGAAACGTATGACGTGACGACTATCCGCGCATCAACACCTATGTTCTTAATGGGTCGTAAGATCAAAGCGATGGGTATCAAGATGGTATTGTCTGGTGAGGGCGCTGACGAAATCTTTGGTGGCTACCTTTACTTCCACAAAGCGCCAAACGCGAAAGAGTTCCACGAGGAGACAGTGCGTAAACTGCTTGCTCTGAACATGTTCGACTGTGCTCGTGCTAACAAGTCGCTGGCAGCATGGGGAGTTGAAGGACGCGTACCTTTCCTAGATAAAGAGTTCATTGATGTAGCAATGCGCTTGAACCCAGCAGACAAGATGTGTGGCAACGGTAAAATGGAGAAACACATCCTTCGTGAGTGCTTCGAGCACTACCTGCCAGAATCGATCGCATGGCGTCAAAAAGAGCAGTTCTCTGATGGCGTTGGCTACAGCTGGATCGATACGCTGAAAGAAGTAGCAGAACAGAAAGTGACAGACCAGCAGATGGAAACAGCTCAATATCGATTCCCATACAACACGCCAACGACAAAAGAAGGCTACGTGTACCGTGAAATCTTTGAAGAGTTATTCCCACTTCCATCAGCAGCAGAGTGTGTACCAGGAGGCCCTTCAGTAGCGTGTTCTTCAGCGAAGGCGATTGAATGGGATGAATCGTTCCAAAACTGTGTTGACCCATCAGGTCGTGCAGTACAGACCGTTCACAACGACTCATACTAATTCTCTACGATAAAGATAAGGGTCGGTTCGTCCAATCCTTTTAAAACAGACAGAAAATTAGATACGATCAAAAAGAGGTGCTTTTGCACCTCTTTTTATGTTTGATGGAATTAGGCTATTTTAAATCTAAATCACTATTGTCTATGCTGACAGGCACACGCTTGGTGATCATCTGAACTAGCATAATTGAGCGTTTCTCACCATCTTGTTCTTGGAAGATGGCATCTATGCCCGCAAATTGACCGCTTTTAACTCTAATTTGATCGCCTGGTTTTGGCATACATTCAGAAACGGTATTGTCATTACAACACTTTTCTAGCTGCATCAATTCGAAGACCAAGTCACCTTGAACTTCTTTCGGTTGAGCACCAAAACGCACAAAGTCAACAACACCTCGAGTAGAGCGGACTGAGGTGAAGTTTGGCCCTTGCTCATAATCAAAGTAAGCGAATACGTAACAAGGAAACAGCGGTTCCTCGACTTTTTGTCTTTTACCGCGCAAAATCTTCTCAACTTCTACAGTTGGATAAAAGCACTCTACACCTTGATTTTCAAGGTGTTGTTTCGCCCTAACCTGCTCCCCACGTTTACAATAAAGTAGATACCAACGTTTCATCTTTTTACTAGCCAATTCTATTTTGTTTTTATCCTAGCATTAAGCCAAAGTTGAGTCATTGATATTCAGTTTATCTATAAAAGTATGATTATACATCGCTCGCATTAACGACATTTTTCAGCAACTTACGATAAAGAAGTCCATAGGCAAAAATGGAAATTAAGTTTGTAACACAACCAATACACCATCATATAATCTGCAAATCCAATCAAAAACAGCCACTTAACAAACAAAAATAGTTGAATGGCAAAATTTTATTATTTGTCACTCGTTGAATTGCATTGTATACGTAGAAGTCGTTAAAAAATGTAATAACTATTATTAGAAGAGCTTATGTCAAACCAACATCAATATTTTGGTCATCCACGTGGCCTGTTCTTATTGTTCGGTACAGAACTGTGGGAACGCTTTTCTTACTACGCAATGCGTGCCATTCTCGTGCTTTACCTTACTGATACAACAATGAATGGCGGCCTTGGCTGGTCAACCAAAGACGCATTAGACCTATACGGCATATACACAGGGCTTGTGTATATCACGCCTCTTATCGGTGGTTACCTAGCAGATAACTATTTAGGTCAACGTCGCTCAATTTTGCTTGGTGGCGCGTTAATGGCCATCGGCCAGTTTACTCTTGCACTTCCTGCTGATGCTTTAGGTATTGGTTCGCTACACAGTTTCTATTTAGGTCTTGGCCTACTTATCACTGGTAACGGTCTCTTTAAGCCAAATATCTCAACCATGGTTGGCGACCTTTATCAAGAAGGTGACAACCGTCGTGACGGCGCATTCACTATCTTTTATATGGGTATCAACTTAGGTGCATTACTTGCCGGCGTCGTTTCTGGCTCTGTGACAACCTCTTACGGTTGGAAAGCTGGCTTTGTTGCCGCTGGTGTGGGTATGCTGGTTAGCCTAGTGATGCAAATGGTACTGGCTCAATCATGGCTTGGTGATATTGGTCGCGAACCAGCGGCGAAACGAGATCTAAACAACAAAAACGCCACCACGAAGCAGCCACTCACCAAAGAAGAAGTGAATCGACTAAAAGTAATTCTGGTCATGAGCTTATTCACTATTGTCTTCTGGGCAGGCTTTGAACAAGCTGGTGGTCTGATGAACATCTACACTCAACAATATACTGATCGCATGATTGGTGGTTTCGAAGTTCCTGCTGCGTGGTTCCAATCACTAAACCCATTTTTCATTATTACTCTAGCGCCAGTTCTGGCTGTCCTTTGGGTAAAATTGGGTAAACGTGAACCTACTTCGCCAGTGAAATTTGCGATGGCACTATTTTTCTTGGCGATTGGTTTCCTTTGTATGGTTGGCGCAGTGCTAGAACAAGGTGGAGATACAACAGTAAAAACATCGATGTTATGGTTGGTCGGCGCTTTCTTCTTCCACACATTAGGCGAGCTGTGTTTATCACCAATTGGTCTTTCATTGGTGACTAAATTAGCACCGCTTCGCTTAGCTTCACTTATGATGGGTGCATGGTTTGGCTGTAATGCGATTGCTAACTATGTTGCGGGCTATGTGGGCTCTCACGTAGGCGAGTTAGGCGCTATGGCTATCTTTAGTGGTATTGCGGTCAGCGCAACCGTAAGTGGCGTAATTTTGCTCCTATTCTCTAATACACTCGTTCGCTGGATGCATGGCGCTGAAAATACGCACAGCACGGCAGAGCAAGTAGAAGAGCAGCAAGTACAAGTTGCTTGATCGCTCAACTAAACGTAGAAAGGGTCGCTATTGCGACCCTTTTTTGTATCTAAAGTTTAGATTGAACTAACTCAACCATCATCTCGATATGAAGTTCACTATCGTTCAAACAAGGGATGTAGGTAAAGTTTTCGCCACCAGCTTCAAGGAAAATCTCTTTACACTCTTCCGAGATCTCTTCCAACGTCTCTAAACAATCTGACGAAAATGCGGGGGTCACAACATTAATATTTTTCACACCCTTTGCAGGAAGTGCCTCTAGGGTCTTATCGGTATAAGGTTGAAGCCACTCTTCTCTCCCAAATCGGGACTGATACGTCATGCCAATTTGTTGTTCGCTTAAACCTAACGCTTCCCCAAGCAAGCGAGTCGTCTCTTCACAATGCTGTGGGTAAACATCACCATTGTCAGCATAGCGTTTTGGAATACCATGATAAGAACACAGCAGGTAATCTCCCTGACCATTCTTTTGCCAATGTTCACGAACTGAATGCGCTAACGCTTCAATATATTTCGAGTGATTGTAATAATCACGAATAAAGCTAAAGCTTGGCATCACAGGCAGGTTTTTAAATGCTTTAGTGATTCCGTCAGAAACCGCTGCCGTTGTTGTGCCCGAGTATTGCGGATACAAAGGTAAAACAATGACTTCATCAACGCCTTGCGCCAATAGGGCTTCAAAGCCTGATTGTAAACCTGGGTTACCATACGTCATACCAAGCTCTACAGGTATATCAAGCTTTTGTGCCAACTTTTCCGTTTGGCGTTTAGAGTACACCATCAACGGCGAGCCCTCTTCCATCCATACTGATTGATAGAGTTTGGCAACTTTAGGAGCTCGGATAGGAAGGATAACGCCGTGCAATAGTGGACACCAAAGCCATCGAGTCATGTCTACCACTCGGTGATCATGAAGAAACTGACTTAAAAAGCGCTTTACGGCAGGAGCGGTTGGTGCGTCAGGAGTTCCCAGGTTAACTAGGAGTACACCCTGTTTATTATTCTCTTTCATAACATCCTATTCATGGTAAACGGCTTGGTTCATATATTTAAGTAACCTCGAAGTAACGAATAGCCGAGCTGAGGTTAATTAGATATATGTTTACGAGTAAACTAAAAAAGCGACCACTTGGGCCGCTTTCAATATATCAAAATATTAAATTTTTGACTTCAGCAAATTAAGATAGTGCTTTCTCGATATCCGCACTAACTTCAGCTACTTGCTTAGTACCATCAAACTTAAGGTACTTAGTCTTGCCTGCTTCAGCTTCTTTGCCGTAGTAGTTGATTAGCGGTGCAGTTTGCTCGTGGTAAACACCTAGACGAGCACGTACTGTTTCTTCTTTGTCGTCATCACGAACAACAAGATCTTCACCAGTTACATCATCTTTACCTTCCACTTTAGGCGGGTTGTAAACCACGTGGTAAGTACGACCAGAAGGAAGGTGAGCACGACGACCAGCCATACGCTCAACAATCACATCGTCTGCAACGTCAAATTCGATAACGTAGTCTACGTCTACGCCCATTTCTTTTAGGCCGTCAGCTTGAGGGATAGTACGTGGGAAACCATCTAGTAGGAAACCGTTTGCACAGTCTTCTTGAGCGATACGCTCTTTGATAAGACCAAGGATGATTTCATCAGAAACTAGCTGACCAGCGTCAATAACAGCTTTAGCTTGTTTACCAAGCTCTGTACCTGCTTTGATAGCAGCACGAAGCATATCACCAGTAGAGATTTGTGGAATACCGTATTTTTCCATGATGAAGTTTGCTTGTGTGCCTTTACCTGCACCTGGAGCACCTAGAAGAATGATGCGCATGATTTATCCTCTTTAATATTTAAGATTTATACCGAAGCTCACAATAGCTGACCTCTTAGACATCAAACCTGAGAAGCACCTGCAACGATAAGTTTCGGTATAACGTATATAGGCGAGCAAAAATACACGCCTTATTACTCACATTCAAGTCGCAGATTCTATCACAGGTTCTCTGAGCAAAGAGTGTATTAAGACTAAAGAATGTTAACAGTACCCTCTTTCACGCCCTATTGATTATTAACTCAGCACTTGAGATGCAAAATTTTGCGACAACAAACAAAAAGCTCGCGAAATGCGAGCTTTTTGATTTGCAGAGGTTATTACACCTTAGTCAAAAGTTGATTAACGGCTCCTAAGAACTCTGTTGGATCCTCAATAGAGCCTCGCTCCGCTAGCATTGCCTGACCAAGCAGAACTTCAACCCAGCGACCAAACGCTTCTTCATCGGCTTCGTCAGCCATACGCTTAACCAATTTGTGCTCAGGGTTTAGCTCAAAGATGTATTTCACTTCCGGCACAGCTTGACCAGCTGCCGCAAGAAGCTTCGCCATTTGAGTGCCCATTTCGTAATCGTCCGTTACCACAACAGCAGGCGTAGATGCGAGTTTGAAGGTCGTACGAACTTCTTTCACACGATCGCCTAGGTAAGACTTCGTGCGCTCTACAACCGACTTGAACTCTTCTTCGGTTTCTTTTTGCTTCTCTTTTTCTGCTTCATCTTCAAACTGACTTAGATCAAGCCCAGCTTTAGTGATTGACTGGAACTGTTTACCATCAAACTCAGTTAAGTAGTTCATCAGCCACTCATCAATGCGGTCGTACATCAAGATAACTTCAATGCCTTTCGCTTTGAACTGTTCTAAGTGAGGGCTGTTTTTCGCAGCTGCATAGCTGTCTGCCGTCAAGTAGTAGATCTTATCTTGACCTTCTTTCATGCGCTCAACGTAAGACGCCAAGCCCACAGTTTGCTCAGAAGAGTCCACTTCAGTTGAAGCAAAGCGCAATAAACCTGCAACTTTCTCTTTGTTTGCAAAGTCCTCCGCAGGGCCCTCTTTCATCACAAGACCAAACTCTTTCCAGAATGATTGGTATTTCTCTTCGTCATTCTTGGCCATACGCTCGAGCATCGTTAGCACGCGCTTAGTACAAGCATTACGTAGAGACTGAGTCACTTTATTGTCTTGTAAGATCTCACGCGATACGTTTAGCGGTAAATCGTTTGAGTCTATTAAACCACGTACGAAGCGTAAGTATGACGGCATAAATTGCTCTGCATCGTCCATAATGAATACGCGCTGTACGTACAGTTTCAAGCCTGATTTGTGGTCGCGGTTCATCATATCCCAAGGTGCTTTCGATGGGATGTATAGTAAGCTCGTGTAGTCGTTTTTACCTTCTACACGGTTATGACTCCAGACCAAGGGATCGGCAAAGTCATGTGATACGTGCTTGTAGAACTCTTGATACTCTTCTTCTGAAATATCAGATTTGTTACGCGTCCACAGTGCTTGGGCTTTGTTGATTTGCTCCCACTTTTTCTCATCTGTTTCCTTGCCTTCGTCATCACGAACGACAGTTTGGATTGAAACAGGAATGCCGATGTGATCAGAGTACTTACTGATAACGTCACGTAGACGCCACTCATTCAAAAACTCTTTACCCTCTTCACGCATATGAAGAATGATGTCGGTACCACGTGACTCTTTGGTAATGTTTTCGATGGTGTACTCACCTTCACCCGCTGAGTGCCATTGTACCGCTTCATCAGCGGCTAGACCCGCAGCGCGAGTGCGCACGGTAACGGCGTCAGCAACGATAAATGCCGAGTAGAAACCAACACCAAACTGACCAATAAGCTGAGAGTCTTTGCTCTGCTCTTCAGATAGCTTTGAGAAAAACTCGGCTGTTCCAGATTTTGCGATTGTTCCTAAGTGCTCAATCACATCATCACGGCTCATACCGATACCGTTATCAGAAATGGTTAAGGTATTTGCGCTTTCATCAAACGACAGTTTCACGCAAAGATCTGCATTACCTTCGTATAGATCTGGGTTAGATAACGCCTGAAAGCGCAGTTTGTCTGATGCATCTGATGCGTTAGAGATCAGCTCGCGCAAAAAGATCTCTTTATTTGAATAAAGAGAATGGATCATTAAATGCAGTAGTTGTTTTACTTCTGATTGAAAACCACGAGTTTCTTTATTTTGAGATACGGTTTCGCTCATGTGTGCTCCATAACATCTAAACTAATTGGCTTTTTCATAGGGACAAGTTTGTGACTTTCCCCTTGAAATCACCTTACCGAGATGTCATTTAACATGTGGCTGACAAATGTAAATTCAAGGTCAATATTGCTAAAAACGGTGTTTTTTTAGAAAATTTTAATTATCCTACCCGTCTAAAAGCATCTAAAATGTCGTGCGCACTCCAAGCGCCCCGGTAATTTTGTGACATAAATCACCATAATTACAACATCATCCATCTAAGAAGAACTAAATGACTAACATTGGCACCAAATTTCTACTTGCTCAAAGGTTCACCTTTGATCCAAATAGTAATTCGCTCGCTGACCAACAAAACGGCAACGACGTTGTACGATTAGGAAGCAACGAAAGCCGTATACTTCTGATGTTGGCAGAGAGACCAAACGAAGTTTTAACCCGTAACGAGCTTCACGAGTTTGTTTGGCGTGAGCAAGGTTTTGAGGTGGATGACTCAAGCCTGACTCAAGCGATTTCTACTCTGCGTAAGATGTTGAAGGATTCAACAAAATCTCCAGAGTTTGTTAAAACGGTACCTAAACGTGGCTACCAACTCATTTGTTCAGTGGAACGCTTGAGCCCATTTTCTACTGACTCTAACACTGACGTTGAAGAAAGCGCTTCTGAACACGAAGCGCCAGCAGTGGAGTTAGAAGCGAGCGATACACCACCAACAGAGATAGTGACCGATACTACTGCTGATCTTGAGCCTCAAGTAGAGCCGACTAAAACTCAGCCGAAGCCAGCATCTAACACGATTAACTGGCTACCGCGTGTCATTATCTTTTTATCTCTGCTGCTTCCTGTTTGCGTATTGTTATTCACGAACCCAGCGGAATCCCAATTCCGTCAGATTGGTGAGTATCAAAATGTGCCGGTGATGACACCTGTAAATCACCCTCAAATCAACAACTGGTTGCCCTCAATAGAGCAATGCATTGAGCGCTACGTGAAGCACCATGCAGAAGACTCGTTGCCAGTGGAAGTGATTGCCACTGGCGGACAAAATAACCAGCTGATTCTGAACTACATTCATGACAGTAACCACTCTTACGAGAACGTAACACTGCGTATTTTCGCAGGTCAAAACGATCCAACAGACATCTGCAAATAAAGGAGGCCAATATGAAGATTAAATTAGCATCTGCGGTTTTGGCCGTATCCGTTCTTTTCAGTAGTTGGTTGTATTGGGGAAGTGACCTAAAAGTGGAACAGCTCCTCACAGCAAACGAATGGCAGTCGACCATGGTGACAGTCATTACAGACAGCTTGCCTGACGATACTGTCGGCCCACTACGCCGAGTTAATGTTGAATCAAACGTGAAATATCTCCCTAATGGTGACTATATTCGCGTAGCAAATATAAAACTATTCGCTCAAGGTTCAACCGCAGAATCAACGATAAATATCTCGGAAAAAGGCCGCTGGGAAGTAAGTGACAACTATTTGTTGGTCTCGCCTTCGGAGTTTAAAGATATTTCATCTTCTCAATCAAAAGACTTTTCCGAAGCACAGCTACGTTTGATTACTCAAATTTTTAAGCTAGATGCGGAGCAAAGTCGTCGTATTGACGTCGTGAACGAAAAAACACTATTGCTCACTAGCTTGAACCACGGTTCTTCGGTACTGTTTAAAAACTAATTTTGATTGGATGATAAGGGGGCAAGACGCCCCCTTTGTTTTGCTTATGGATTGGCTAGATACCCTTACCCTTTTTTTCGGTTCACTAATCGCCAACACGCTGGCTTCACTTTCTGGTGGCGGAGCAGGCTTGCTTCAATTCCCTTTACTCATCTTTCTCGGCTTACCGTTCTCCGTTGCGCTAGGCACACATAAGGTGGCTTCGGTTGCTTTAGGCTTAGGCGCAGCAAGCACGCATTTAAGATCAGGCACTATTAAATGGAAAGTCGCGCTCTACCTTATCTTGTCCGGTAGTATTGGCGTGATTTTAGGGGCTAACTTAATTGTACAGATCCCTGATGGTATCGCGGAAAAGATGCTCGGCACGATGATCCTAGCGCTAGGTATCTACTCGCGATTTAAGACATCGCTAGGCCAAGCTGAAGTAATACGTAACCGTCATCCTATCGGTTGGGTTATTGGTGGAATTGGCTTACTGTTTATCGGCATCATTAACGGATCTCTTACCGCAGGTTCTGGTTTGCTCGTGACACTATTTTTGGTGCGCTGGTTTGGTTACGACTACAAACAAGCCGTTGCTTACACCATGATTTGTGTCGGCCTGTTTTGGAATGGCATTGGAGGCATTGCCGTCGTACAGGCAGGGGCGCCTATTCACTGGGCTTGGTTACCTGTTTTATTGTTTAGCTCTTTTCTAGGCGGCAGTTTAGGCGCATGGGCCGCGACTCGATACAGTAACAGAGTGATTAAAGTTGCATTCGAAATTCTCACGTTTGCGGTGGGCATCAAGTTGCTGGTTTAAAAAGATTAAAAGGAAAGTTTCATGGATAAAGCAATCATTGATATTTATTACTGCCGCCAGTGCAACTGGATGTTGCGTTCAACTTGGCTATCGCAAGAATTACTGCATACTTTTAGCGAAGAAATAGAAACAATCAGCTTACACCCGGACACAGGTGGTCGCTTCGAAATTTTCTGTAATGGCCAGCAAATTTGGGAACGGAAAAAAGACAGCGGCTTTCCTGAAGCCAAGGTGCTAAAACAGCGCGTTAGAGACATTATCGACCCAGAACGCGATTTAGGACATTCAGACACAAAATAGGGAGCAATTCGCTCCCTATTTTTTTACTTAGTAAAACCGTTAAATCATGGTTTGTGCTAATACTTCGCCTTCTGGCGTTTTTACCGTTAGCTTATTGCCTTCTAGAGTACCAAAGCTTCTCGGTAAGCCATTACGTGGGAATGTCATCGAGCCTGGGTTGAATATAATGGCTCCATCTTGCATCTCTGCGACGGGAACATGTGTATGACCGTGGGCGATGATATAACCTTCGCGCAGTGGCGGCCGTTTTTCAGAGTTGTACAAGTGACCATGAGTCAAAAAGATTCTCTTGCCAGATTCAAGTAGCACCCATGAGTAATCCATCATCATTGGAAACTTCAATAGCATTTGGTCTACTTCACTATCACAGTTGCCACGTACAGAAATAATTTGATCACTGTATTGGTTCAATAAGTCTGCTACCTGTGGAGGGTTGTAGCCTTCCGGAATAGGGTTTCGCGGCCCATGGTTTAGCGTATCTCCTAGCAAAATCAGGTGGTGCGCACCAGAAGCCAAAAATAGATCAATGGTTTCTTTAGTTGCTGGCAAAGAGCCATGCAGGTCTGAGGCAAAAAATAGTTTCACGACATCGTCTCCTCAAAAAGTATGAGGTCATTCTACGGCATTTTTTTAGCAGCTCAACCTACGACGGTTTGAATACTACTGATAGCGCAATGATTCAATGACCATAGGCAAAACATAGAACCATGCTGCATACGCTGTTCCAACCAACACCAGTATCCAAAACACCATCGACATAAATTTTGATTTGGCTAGATGGTGCAGCGGATCGGGCTCTCCGCATCCTGGACATGCATGAGCGCGTTTTGAGATTTGTTTCTCACACACGGGGCAAGAGACTAAAGGCATGATACAGATTCCTCGACATTAGGCTTAGGGCGCAAAGAATAATGGTGAATCAACACATATGCAACCTAACATATATTAAATATTTTAGTTCTTTGTAACAGTCGCTGACTTGAGAAAAAATTCGTTGATTTTTCATTTATATCAAACTATTACACTTCTTCTCGCACCATACCATTGATGACAATATTGTTATAACTCACCATCCCAATGACCTCGCCACTTTCAATGACCGGCGCTCTGCTTATGCCAAATCGCTCAAACAAACGTGCACAATATTTTACGTTCATATCTGGTTCGACACACAAAGCGGGCTTGGTCATGATTTCATAAATATTTGTGCGCTGAGGAGAACGATTATTCGCCAGCACCTTTTTGGCGATATCATTCATCAACACGATGCCATATTCATCATTATCATCTCGCTTTTTCACCACCAGTGCTTTGACTTGGTATTTTTTCGCTAGCGTTATGCCTTCATAAACTGTCATTAGCCCATCAACCATGACATAAGTAGCCGCCATTACATCTCGAACTCTAATTATCGTTTGATCACTCATAATTCATCCTCAACCACTTTGGTCAACGTTTCTACTTGATGCGCGACACCGACTGCATCTTCAATATCGATCTGAATAGCAATGCCCTGCCCCGACTCTCTGTCGAATTCACCAACCTCATTAATGGTTTCTAATATGTGTCGAGAGAGATGTTCCTCGACCACAAACAGCAGCACATCTTTTTGCACTTCTAGCGTTAAACCAAAAAACGTTCGCTTTTGATTTAAACCTTGTCCGCGAGCATTGTTAATCACCGTAGCACCGGTCGCACCAGCATCGCGTGCAGCGTCCAACACCTTGTCTGTTTTGCTGTCTTCAACAAACGCAAGTATCAATTTAAAGCGCATTTTCTTCTTCCTCCGAGACGTTTTTATTCAGCCACTGGGTTATTTGCGCATAGCCCATCACAGAGATCATAGGAAATAGACTGGCAAACGCGATCAAGCCAAAGCCATCAATCATTGGGTTTCTTCCAGGGACGGTCGAAGCAAGCCCTAACCCTAATGCAGTTACAAGTGGGACAGTGACGGTAGAAGTTGTTACGCCTCCAGAATCGTAGGCGAGTGGAACAATAAGCTTAGGAGCGTAAAACGTTTGAATCACAACGACGATGTAACCCGCGATGATGTAATAATGAATGGGATCGCCCACGACAATCCGGTAACTCCCTAATGCAATACCAATTGCCACCCCAAACGCAACGGCTACGCGCAAGCCGTTAATACTGATACTGCCTCCAGAGACTTGGTTTGCTTTTATCGCTACAGCGATTAAAGAAGGCTCTGCAATCGTGGTACTAAAGCCTATAAAAAAGGCGAAGGTGTAAACCCAATAATAGTCGACCCACATTAAGGCTTTCCCTACCGATACTTTGAACTCTTGTAAAAACTCCGGCGCCGTTAATTGCACAGCCATCGTCTCCCCAAGTGGAAACAACGCCATTTCTAATCCAAGTAAAAAAAGAGCTAACCCGAAAATCACATAAACGAACCCAAGCAAAACTTTCTTAAGGTTGCTAACAGGACGCCTTAACACCGCTAACTGAAAACCAAAAATAATGCTGGCGATGGGAACGACGTCTCGAACGGTCGATAACAAAGTGTCTAGAAAATGATCAATTGAAATCATGTTACGACCATTCCGTAAACCATCACAAACATCATCGGTAACAGCGAGGCAAAAGCGATTAAACCAAAGCCATCCACCATAGGGTTACGCCCTTTAATAGAAGACGCTAAACCGACGCCCAGAGCAGTGACCAAAGGTACTGTTATGGTGGACGTGGTTACACCTCCGGAATCGTAAGCGACGCCAATAATGGCTTCAGGTGCAAACCACGTCAGTATTACAACGCCTACATAGCCACCAATGATCATGTAATGAATCGGCCACCCTTTTAAGATACGCAAAACACCGATAACGATGGCTATCCCCACAGAGAGAGCTACTGTTACTCGAAGTCCTTCTCCGTAATCCTGCATGGACTGCTCTGAGTTAGCGATCATTCCGCCCTCAGCCGCAACTTCTGAGGCTTCTTCCGCTACCGCGGTTAATGCAGGTTCAGCTATCGTGGTGCCAAACCCCAAACAAAACGCAAAGACTAATAACCAAAACACGCTGCCTTTTTTTGCAAAGGCTTGAGCCATACTCTCTCCGATAGGAAAAAGACCAAGTTCTAGGCCAAAGATAAAAAAGGTTAATCCTAAAACGACAAGCAACAAGCCAAAAAGAATGGAGACCAGGTTGGGCAGCGGCTCTTGCAAAACGACTAATTGGAAAAAAGTGATAACAATGATGATGGGTAATAAGTCACGAGCACTATTGAGGAGCGCTCGAAAAAGCGCAACAAATGCTTCCATGCCTATCCTCCTTGATTGTGCAAACTGATTACGCTCGTTCCAATGAGCGATAACTTCTAGTCTGGCATAGATTTCACTCTTCTACCGTGAATGCACTAGCGCCATCTATAACATTTAGTTACATATTTTCTAATATGTGAAGTTAATAGTATCTCTGCCAGCTTGTCACTATCCCAGAAATAATGGTGTTGAGATGATCAAGCTAAGCACAAAACGACTATAATGTTCTAATACGTGTACATTCAAAGAGATAACATGAAGATATTACTCACAGGTGGCACTGGGTTTATTGGCTCGGAGTTGCTCAAGCTGCTATCAACTCACCAGGTTATGCTACTTACACGCTCTCCAGAGCGAGCAAAACAACGCCTACAGCATGCTGATCTGGGTAATATCGAATACCTTGACTCGCTCGAGTCGTTCGCCGATCTCAATCACGTTGATGCCGTCATTAATCTTGCAGGTGAGCCAATTGCGGATAAAAGGTGGACCAGCGAGCAAAAAGAAAAAATCTGCAAAAGTCGTTGGAAAATTACCGAGCAAATTGTTGAGCTGATCCACGCAAGTACCGAACCTCCCTCTGTTTTTATTAGTGGCTCGGCAGTTGGCTACTATGGTGATCAACAAGACCATCCGTTTGATGAGTGCTTACATGTTAATAGCGACGACTTTCCTCACGAGGTTTGTGCAAAGTGGGAGCAAATAGCCAAGCGCGCAGAGTCGGAACAAACACGGGTTTGTCTACTGAGAACTGGCGTGGTACTCGGCCTTAATGGTGGTGCGTTGGCAAAAATGCTATTACCTTACAAGCTTGGCGTAGGCGGCCCACTTGGGAACGGTAATCAGTACATGCCTTGGATTCACATCCTAGATATGGTCCGCGCCATCATGTACTTGCTTGAAACACCACATGCCCACGGTGCATTCAATATGTGCGCCCCCCATCCTGTGACTAATCGTATATTCAGCGGCACACTAGCTAAAACGCTAAAACGTCCGCATATCTTGTTCACGCCTAAATGGGCGATGGAACTCCTAATGGGAGAATCTTCCTGCTTATTGTTTGATAGCATGAGAGCCAAACCCAAAAAACTCACCGAACTGGGCTTTAAATTTAGCTACTCCAGAATAGAGCCAGCACTCAAGCACTTGCTTCATGACCGGAGCTGATGAATGATGGCTCTAATCAAGGTTTCTGAGTCTTAAATTAAATTATGAAAAAGTCGATTCTTATTACGGGTTGTTCAACCGGCATCGGTTACGTGTGCGCTCACGCCCTACAAAACAAGGGATTTAATGTCATTGCATCTTGTAGGAAAGAACAAGATGTCCAGCGCCTAATTAATGAAGGGCTAACCTGCATCAATCTAGACCTAAATAGCCCAGAAAGCATTTCTTCGGGCGTGAAGCAAGCGCTAGAGTTAGCAGAAGGTAAGCTTTACGCAGTGTTCAATAATGGTGCCTATGGTCAGCCCGGAGCACTGGAAGACTTACCCACCGAGGCTCTTCAAGATCAATTTCAGACCAACTTTTTTGGTTGGCACCAGTTGGTCAGAGAGGTACTTCCTCATATGCGCCAGCAAGGCGAAGGACGCATCATACAAAACAGCTCTGTTCTTGGTTTTGCCGCAATGAAATACCGTGGTGCCTATAATGCATCAAAATTTGCCTTAGAAGGCTGGACAGATACGCTCAGGCTAGAGCTTGCGGATACGAATATCAAAGTGGTATTGATAGAACCAGGACCGATCGAAACTCAATTTAGAAACAATGCATTACGAGCCTTTGAGAAGTGGGTTGATATTGAATCTAGCCCCCATCGTCATGCTTATGAAGGACAAAGAGAGCGACTCAACAACGACAAGTCTAATAATCGATTTGTTTTACCTGCAGAGTCTTGCATCGCACCAGTTCTTCATGCATTAACTAGCGTTTCACCGAAAATTCGTTATCGAATTACTACACCGACTAAATTATTCGCAGTCTTGAAAAGACTATTACCAACCCGTGCACTTGATAAAATTTTGCGACAGGCTGCATAAAAAAGTTTTGTCGAAATGTAATTTCATCGTAACAATGTGATGTCATTATGAACATGTAGGTTAAAAAAACCTCAACTAAACGAATCAATTTCTACGCAATTCAGCGGGGATTCTTTCGCCCAAAGTGATTGAGTTGCTTAGATTTGGTATCGCCACCCATTCCGTTTTGTAGCAATGTTTATACTACTGCGAGGCAACAATGACATTAAATCAGCTTAACTGGCTTAGTGTGGGTGTAGTGTTGACCATGTTCATCCTATTTTGATACCGCACTAACAAATAGCATTAGAATTGCGCTGCTTCGGCAGCGTTTTCTTTTTATCTAACACCTGAGCAGCAATAACCTCACTCTATTATCCCACGTTTTCTCAAAATAGAATGATTCATTATTGATGGTGAATGTCGCTTGAATTTCACCTAAATCAACTCCATATCTAATATCAACGACAAGACACAAGGCAAGGATACTCTGATGCAATCCCCATTTATCGTTGAGATAACAGAACAGAACTTTCGCGAAACGCTTGAAGGATCAATGAACACGCCCGTTTTGATCCACTTTTGGGCCAACGCTCAGCCAGAAAGCGCACAGATACTCCCTGAGTTGCAATCTCTTGCTCAACAGTACAACGGTGCATTTACGCTTGCTCTACTAAATTGTGAAGATCAGCCCGCTTTAGCGTCTCAATTTGGCGTGCAAGTATTGCCAACTATCGCGCTGTTTATAAATGGTCAAGCCGTCGATGGTCTGGGAGGCCCCCAGCCAATTGATGCCATTGCTACCATGCTACAAAAGCATTTGCCAAGCCCAGATGAACAACTATTAAAACAAGTCAGTGAACTTCTTCAGCAAGGTGAGCATGCTCAGGCTTTGAGCATCATCCACACTTTGCCGCCAGAGCTGCAAGAGCGTGGTGATGTGAAACTCGCGATGGCTGATTGTTTGCTAGAAACCAAACAATTTGATATTGCCCAAGAACTACTGAACGCTATCCCTCTCGAGTATCAAGATAACTACTACAAGAGCCTAATAGCCAAGCTCGAGCTGCATTTGCAGGCTGCAGATAGCCCTGAGTTACAGCGACTAGAACAAGCATACGCAGCAGACATGGCAAACTTCGAACTCGCTTGTGAATTGGCGGTACAATACAACCAAGTTGCTCGGGATGAAGAAGCGTTGGAACTGCTGTGGAATATTCTTAAAAAAGACTTGGGCGCCCAAGACGGTGACGTGAAGAAGACTTTTATGGATATTCTCAGTGCGCTAGGTCAAGGTAACGCATTAGCAAGCAAATATCGTCGCCAGCTTTACTCAATTTTGTACTAAGCGTCGCATTCTTCTAGGAATAAGACAACAAAGGCCGGGACTTCCGGCCTTTGTTTTTTGTTAGAAGTCGCTATACAGCGTTGGTGCTGCTGGCGGATACTCTATTGGTTGCCAACGATCATTAAAGGTGTACTTGGCATAAAGCATGAAATGGTTTGGTGTATAAAACTCAGAACGTTGTACATCGACTAACGCCCCAAGGTACCAACGTTTGCTGACTCGCTTTTCCACCGCCGCTTGCAACGACGTACCAAAACCACCACCTTTGTCTGACTCCGCTACTGTCGATAAGTATGGCGCGTCTTCCTTAGTCCAAGAGTTAGAGACGGATGCACTCAATTGATATGACCAAGAACTGTTGTATCGGCCATAAAAGTTGATAGGTAAAGACACCGAGAAGTAACTTTGCGGGCTGTAGTAGCCACCGTGACCTAGCGTGTACTCACCCAGATTTTTGTCGTAATCAAGGTACATTAAGTTCGTACCTATACTTAAACGCTGGTCATCCGTTGCAATTAACTTGTAGTACGCTCCACCTAGCACGCCTAAACGAGTGTTGTCCTCAACCTTTTCACCAGTCAAAACATGATACTGCAAGCTACTCCAAAAACCGTAAGGGCCACCAATGTCCCAACTTGAGCTCAACTTCACACCAGTACGAGCAACTCCGCCCCATTTAGTCCCTTGAGGGTCAGTCGTGCCGCTAGGGACAGACATTCCAGCATAAGAAAGCGCGCTACTGGTCTCAGGGCGACGCGAAGCTTCTGCCGTCCAACCGAACTCACCCAGGTCCCCATTGATGCGCACACCACCAACCCATGTGGTATGGTCGAAACCAATTGGTGTCGTGCCGATATCGACCAACCAATCTTCAGCCTGCCAGCCCACTCCAAATGCCATACCTGATGCGTCATTTTGGAACGAAGTGCTGTCAGAATCGGTGGTTTTTTCATAATAGTCCAACTGACCTGAATCGATAGAAACATAATCGGCTTTTAGCAACAGGTGCCCATCCCAGCTCTCTATCGGGATTCGGGCTTCTATGGGCACTTGATTCGAAGTATTACGGCCATCTCGTGCACTGTAATCCCAGCCAATCATGACATGCCCATCACTCCGATCATGCAGTTTATCGATGTCCGATTTGACGTTACGAGTCAACCAGTAGTCGTCAGCAGTATCATATAGCTCGCGTAAGCTTAGGGGTTCTTTTTTCGCCTCTTCAGGTTCACGATTTAAGGCTTGATAGGCGCGTGTTTCAGCTAACGCCCACTGTTGATTTTCCATTGCTATAGACATGCTATTGCGAAATGCTAATGCGTCAGCATCAGGCATCGCATCCAACAACTGATTTAGCGCATTAGCGTCATTTCGATAGCCTTGTTGATTAAACACCGCGGCCACTGTCATCAACTGTGCCGCAGTTAAGCTATCGCGCTTTTTATTCAAAATGAGGTGCATGTCGTGATACGTCGCTTCATACCCAGTCAAAGCACTAGCTTGCAACATGCCAATTTCTGCTTGAGTTTTAAATGGCTCAGGCTTTAAAGAAACTTGTTCATACAAATCCAACGCAAGCTTAGGCTGTTGATTAACCAGCATCAGATCCGCTTGACTCAACAGTCGACGGGTTTTGAGTTCATCAAGCTGTAATGCTTCCGAAGCACTTAAATCTTGTGTTGCGGAATTTAATGCTAAGTCCGCGTACCAACGGTCAAAATCTTCAAAGTGATTCAAGCTTACCATCATGCTGCCGTAAGCCAGTTTGTCATCGGTTGACCAATCTTCTGAAAGCGAAATGTTTTGGAAAATCCTCTCAGCTTCCTTAACTTCATCAATGTCTAACCACGCACTCACTAGACGAGCGAGCGGTTGAATTTGACCTTGATAATCCGACTCTAGCGCACGTAATGTCGCCATTACTGATTCGGGAGAAGCTAAGTAACGCGTTTGAATGTCTCTCAACTGAGCATCAAGCTTCAAGCGGGTTAAATTGCGCTGCATTGCGTCTGTCATGTCATGTTGTGCGATACTCTCTAGCTCAGCGATGGCCTCATTCACGTTGAAGTCCTGCGCGAGATAAAGCGCGTAAGCAAATTTCATTTCAGGGTCATTACTAGATGTAGCCCAATCGGACATCAGCGTATCCGCGCGTACTTTGTCGCCCATTGAATGAACCACGTCAGCAATATCAAGCCTTAACCATGGGGAGGTTGGCTGTAGCGCAATCAATTCCTCTACGGACGCTTTCATCGTTACCTGATCATTTTGAGCGATTGCGATCCGCAGACGAGTCAAAATAACTTCCGACTTGATGCTCGCTATTTTTTCAGCGACCACTTTCTGCTGTGGGGCTGAGTAACTGCGCGCGAGCGCTTCCGCGCCAGACCAATCTTGCTGCTGAATATGAACATCTAAGCGACCACGCAATGCAGAGCTATTGCTGCTATCCAGTTGCAAAGCTTGTTTGAAAACCTTCTCTGCCGCGGCATAATTTTCTTGTACCAGATACAAAGAGCCTAATGATGAATAAGCATAAGGTTGGGATTTATCTACTTGAATCGCTTTTTGATAAGCGCTTTCTGCTTGCTTAAACTGGCCTTTTTCGACCAAGGCATCACCTTGATCAAGATACGCCCAATATTGAGAAGTCTCGATTAGCGCTGCCCATTTTGAGGCCGAGTCAGGATTATGATCTAAGTGCTGAGCCTGTTTAAAGTATCCGAGCGCTTTTTGTTGCTGCCCTCTACGTAGATAAACCTTACCCATAGCACCAAGCAATTCAGGATCTTGCGGACGAGTCGTCAACGCATAACGCAGCTGAGCTTCTGCTTGGTCGGTTTTATCTTCCTCGAGCAACGCTAACCCTTTGAGCTTGGCGAGATAAGTGGGGTCTTTGCGTAGTTCCTTTTCCTTTTTCCAGCGATCTTTCGCGCTTTGATTCGCTCTTTGTATCTCCATGTCAGACGGGTAGTAGCTAGCTAAGATGGCATATTGCTGAACAACTTGATCTGAAATAGGCAATTGATCCAATGCACGCAACCACGACGTTGCCGCATTTGTTCCAACCGAAGGAGCAAGCGCTAACTTTTTATAGGTATCGAGAATCCATGGATCAGCAGGATTCTCTTTGCGAATGTGGTTGGCTAACGCGAGTTGAAAAGACGGAACACTAGGATAATTTGCATTTAAACGTTCCAGTCCCTGTTTTACCGAGCTCCAACTGCCTGGCAAATTACTTTGCAACTGTAGGAATTCCAGTTGTAACGCTGGTGATGGCATTCCATTTGGGAAAAGGGCTTTGTAAGCTTGAATCGCTTCATCGTAACGACCAGATTTTGCAAGCAACTGAGCGCGCTGATAATCCGCTCTTTTCTCTCCCTGAATAGCCATAATCGATGACAAGTTTTTCGCTTGAGTCGAATGAGGCGCCTGTCTGATTAAGCGCTCAAATACCGGTTTTGCTAATTCTGGCTGCTTACGTTTCAGATACATATTCGCTTTATAGAAAAGCCCCGTTGGATTGCTTTCTTCAATCGCGAACAGCCTCTCCAGAGTACTCTCGACAATATCATCTCGGCCAATCGCATCCGCCAGTTTTAGCTGCTCAACCAACCACTCAACCGAGTCAACTCGTGCTAATGATGTGGAAAATTGAACCAGCTCGATAGGCTTGTAGACCTGTGCGAGCTGCGACTTTGTCAGAGGTTTTGAGCTAAAGCTTTCTGCATGCACAGTGCCGACGCCACCAGCCGCCAAAGCAACCAGTGGAATCCACCATAACACGTATCCTGTTACTGACATCTCTCGCTCCATACAGGAAGCAATTCACCTTGCACACCAAAACGGTAACGTTCTTCATGCCAACCAAGCCCAAATAGACTTAATACGTTGTCGTAATAATGATCGTTTTTGTCCACCACAAGTTCATTTTGAGCACGACGAAACTGCGTCTCCAACAGCGCAGATTCACCAGAAGCCGCGAGTAACGGAAGAGCCGCAGCAGAAAAACCTGCGCTTCCTGCTTGGGTATATTTACCCGTTTCAGTATTTACTTCTCTCGCTGGCGCACCAAGGGCTTTGGTTGCCGCGACAAACGGCTGCATTTTTTGTACTAATACTGCTTTTTCTGAAACTTGGTCATTTAGCATACCCGCCCAAAGATAAGTGCGGATCGCGTTGTAACTGCCCATCGGCCCTGTAACCACATCTGAGCTATAACGACCATTTCTCAATACTGCCCAGTCTGGGCTAAAGCCAGCTGGCATCGTTTTCTCTAGCATGTGAACACTTGCCTTATACATTGAGTCCCAGTTGTATTGCGGGTACAGCGACTGCATACGAGCAATCAGTTGTAACGGAACATAACTCGGATTCACACGGTACTGGCCGTCGGCATCAAAGCCCGTTGGAGCTGGCAACAATACCGTTCCAACTCCCGCTATGTTGACGGTTTCTTCACGTAAAATACGACTCGCGATCAGATGTCCAAGGGTCTGATAGTAGTAGTTATTCCATAATCTCCCCGCCTCAACAAGGGAGTAAGCTATCCACAAATCAGAATCTGACGCTGGGTTAGAATCCAAGACTCCGAACTGACCATTTTCTTTTCTTCCCCACAACCAAGCAGGAAGCCTTGCTGTCAAATCCCCACCAGCCAAATGTGATTGAGTCCATTTTAAAACCTGATCGAAGGTTTTAGGGTCATTGGCAACCAAGGCAAAGAACAATGCGTAAGATTGGCCTTCCGAGGTTGTAATCATACGCTCGTCACTGCCATCAACGACTCGGCCTTGCTCCATGTATACCGACTTAAATGTTTCCCATTGTGGCCACTCGCAGGTGTTAGCCCACAAGTAAGGAGACACGAACAACATAAGGAACGAGATGAGTTTTTTCATTGTTCCTCTTCCTCAGTTTTTTCTAAACGTCTAGACGCGACTTGACGTAATACGCGCCAAAGCACAATGGTTACGATCACCACTAGCAAGGCGGCAAAGCACGCAACGATGACTGGGTGATTAGAGAAGTGATACCAAACGAGCTGCCACACAGGAAGCTTACCGACATAGTAGTGCGAACCCACGTTGTAGCTTGCTACTTCGTTATTTCTCAACGTCACCACCGAGCCAAACATGTGCTCCACTTTACCGGAGTCAGCCAACGCGCGATCAACCGACGAAAAATCTGACGGGTGAGCCGCCATAATAGAAATGACGCTGCGTTTTTTCGTAAATGGCGATTCTGCACCATAAATAGCAGCAAAAGAGCCTTCTGCCTCGACAGAAACATAATCTGCGGCGGCTTGACGAGCATCACTTGGACTCATCCAGTTCATTCCGAGCTGCTTTTCATTTTTGCTTGGTAGGCGAATTTGTCTCTGACCCTCTTTAACCACTAAGTTAACTTGGTCAGGATTATTAGCGGCTTCTTCTAATGCATCCACAACACCAATCGTCAGGATATCTTTATTTTTTAGTTGCTCAGCATTCCATTTATCTGTCAAAAGCACCTGAATACCTGGGTACCCAGAGTCACGTCCCAATGACCCCATGACGTTTAAGAAGGTTTGCAACACTTCTTTTGGAGCACTCTCTGGAACAACAATAGCAGTTTCTGACAAATCAGCCATGCGAGTGTAAGGAAAACCGGATGTAGCAAAAGCGCGCATGTTCGGCATTTCGATGTAGTGGGGGAAACCACTAAAATCAATAGTAGAATCACCATCAATAACCGCGTATTGCTTACTTGGCTGCGTTACCTGGCACTGCCCATCGGTCACCGAAGCAAAGCCAAATTCGAACTCGATTCGGTTTTGACTACCCACCTTAAAAGCCGGAATGCGAACAAACGTATCACCACTTAGAATGCCATCATCTAACAAAGGAACACGTATACGGTTAGATTCTCCACCTTGACCTTTTGTGGTTAGGTTGAACGCCTCAATGAATTGGTCATTAATACTCAAAGTCAGACGAGAGCCGGAATGATCCGCAGCAGGCGGTGAATAACGATAGTTAAGATCCATCGGTATACCACGGCTTTGCCAAGTAAAGAGATCGGGTGGTAAACGCAAACTCACATTGATTGGTGGAGGCGTTCGGCCTTCCACTTGCAGCATGCTTTTTTGTTCGACTAACTCAGACAATGCAACAGGACGAGCCGTACTCACCCAGTTTGGCGCATCGTACGGGACTCGTGGTTTGATTTGTTTGACTTCATTAATCTTCGCGATTGGTCCAGTAAGAAGTTGGTTTCCCAACGCCAAACCTTGCACCGCAATGTTAAGATCCTTACTGTCACGGCCTGTCACCAGAAGAAGCTTCACGTACGGGTCTGTTGGATGAGTGATGACTTGAAGACGAGGGCCATCCGTGTCTGGAAAATCTCTCAGAAACTCAGGTTTGTTGTCATTGGTAACAAAGACAATGGCGTTGCGCTTAGGTAACGTGTCGACACTAAAAGGGAATTGAGCACCACGCCAACCCGCAAGAGCACCAAAGTAAGAGCTCAAGACACCGGCAGCCTTGACATCATCTAAATCGTATTTGCTACCCATCACGACAGGCAGATTTAACTGGCTGAAATCACGGACATCAAAAAAAGGAGCCGGTAACAAACTCAAGTCACTTTCCAGCACTGTCTTTTGAGCAAGCATCTCAATTCGACTACTTTGGCTAATCTCAGCCCAAATGCTCGAGTCATTGGGGTTAGCACAGTCTTTCTGAGTATTCCCTATTAACTCAAAGCGAATTTGGTTGTAATTACTAAAGTAACGAGTGTCCAGCGGCATAGATAAGCTCAACTTTTTGCCTTGCTGGCCATCGACGATTGACGCTACTCCCATAAGTTCGTTGTTCAAATACACTTTGACGTGAGAAACCAAAGAGAGCAACGCTGGCGAAGGTGTGATATCAAAGTGCAACGTTGCTTTAGATACCACCTCATCGAGTCGCGAACCGAAACCAATATAAGCACTGGCCTCACTACCTTGGATAGCAATTGAACCACTGTAACCTAATTGATTAAATGGGATGACGCGCTTAAACACGGTCGAATCTTCAGCATCTTGCTGTGCCAAAGGCGTTGCTTGTTGCTGACTTACTTCTTGTGCCGCGAGACTGCACGACATACACATGAGAGTGATAGCCGTTGTCAACGCTGTTAGTTTTTTATTATTTAGCATGACTTGAGGTCCTGATTGGGACATAACGAGGTCTTAGTGACCAAATAAATTCGATACAAAATAAAAGTGCATCCACACTGACCTGAACAAACTTAGGACAATGTTGCAGCAAGCGTTTGTATCCATTAAAGCCGACTTGCAGTACAGCCTGCATACTCGATAGAGGTTTATCTGATTGATAACCTTGTTGCCATTTCGCCCATGTATCTGCACGTGCAAATGTACATTGGACGTATTGGATTCGTTGTTGATGAGACAATTCGTTGAGTTGTAAACCAAATATCCCCTTATGAGCATAGGCAACCGTCATAGGGAACACGAATTCTTGGCCACCTCGATTGAGGATCACTTCTAAGGTTTGACCGAGTAAGTAAGCACAGGTTGGTTCATCGACCCCGTCAATTTCTATGCGCGCGCCCCCCAAAGAGAAATCCTTCATCTGCGCTTGTATTAAATGCCCAGAATTAAGCCTAACCGCGACAGGAATCGCCACCTCTACTCGGTGATCTTTTCGCACTTGTTTAGCTTCTACTGCAACCGCAACGGCAGCACCTAAAATCAACAGGTTGTACATCGTCCATACGAGATTCACGATAACTGTACCGATTTCATTTTGAGGCCCCCACCCCATTCGGTAAATCCCTACAGCGAAGCCCAAAATGTTGAGTGCAACCAAAACCAAATATGGTCGAGAGATCACCCAATCGTAGTGAGACTTTTCAACCAAACCGCCTTTTGCCGTTACGTTGAATGTCCCTTTATGGGGCGCAAACAAAGCCACCGTTGTTGGCCTTGCGATATACCAAGCAAGCACGGTTTCGTATACCTCACCCCAAAACGAATAACGGTAGTCACCCTGCATACGAGAGTTGGTCATGCTGGCGTGAATCATGTGGGGTAATACGTACAAAATGATCGCCAGCGCTGGTGCATAAATCACGTAGGAATGCAGCAACAAATAAGCCAAGGGTGCGATCAGGAATACAATCCTCGGGATACCAGATAGAAAGTGCAGCATGGCATTGACGTAACAAAGCCGTTGAGAGAGCTTAAGCCCCTTTCCAGTCAATGGATTATCTACCCTAAATATCTGCGCCATCCCGCGAGCCCAACGAATGCGTTGCCCAACATGTGCAGACAATGTTTCTGTCGCCAAACCAGCAGAAATCGGCTGCTTAAGATATGCAGAACGATAGCCTAAACGGTGCATGCGCAGAGACGTGTGCGCATCTTCCGTCACGGTTTCGACTGCAATACCACCGACTTCCTCTAAAGGCTCTCGACGTAAAATAGCGCACGAGCCACAGAAGAAAGTCGCATCCCATAAGTCGTTACCATCTTGAATCAGGCCGTAAAACAAGTTGCCTTCGTTTGGCACGTTACGAAAGTTCGATAAGTTACGCTCAAAAGGATCCGGTGAGAAAAAATGGTGCGGCGTCTGAATAAGCGCCAACTTTGGATCTTTCAGGAACATCCCCATTGTGAGCTGAAAAAATGCTCGTGTAGGAATATGGTCACAGTCAAAAATCGCAACAAACTCACCGCTGGTCTGCTTCAACGCATAGTTAATGTTACCGGCTTTCGCATGTTCATTCGTTGGGCGGCGGATGTAGTTCACCCCTACACTTTTGGCGAAATCTCGGAAGCTATCACGCTTGCCGTCATCCAGAATGTGGATGTTAAGTTTGTCTTTCGGCCAATCGACACCTAACGAGGCATAAACCGTCGCTTTCACAACATCGAGATCTTCGTTGTAAGTAGGGATCATCAAGTCAATGGTTGGCCAAGTTGACTGATCCGGTGGCATCGATACTGGTTTGCGATTCAATGGCCAGATATTTTGGAAGTAGCCAAGCATCAGCACAATCCAAGAATACGTCTCAGCTAGAAGTAAAACGCCCCCTAGAAACAAAGCAACAGGATCGTCCCAGTTCAGGGTAGACGAATAACGCCACCACAAGTATCGACATGAGGCCGTAACCGACAAGATGATCAAAAGCATGGTAGGAAAACGACCCGGCATGCGACGGACCATCATCGCTAATGCCCAGAGTAACAGCACAAAGACAGTCTGAGCCTGATAACCAAATGGCACCGTAAAACAAAGCAAAGCGATTAACACCACGAAAAACAACAAGGTGTAGTTCAACGCCATCGCTGACTTACTTGCTTTAATACGCTCTCGAACTTGTGGATCTTTGATGTTGTTCGCTGTCTGTTCTAACCAGCGGACGCCTTTTGCAACCAATTCAAATGGCAAGTAGAACGCATTGCGAATTTGCTCGGCTAAAGTCATCGCTAAGCTGCTGGTTTTTTTGGACCATGCTGTATTTACGTTTTGCCTGAAGCAAAGCAACCACACGCTTTGGATAATAAAACGTACAGGATCAAACCATCTTGGCGCAGCAAAATTAACGTTTGGATAGTAAACCAAAGGCAGTTTCCATGAGGGAACACCCGAAATAACCGGCTTTAAAAATACAAAACTCAATGAAAACCAAAAAGACAAAGCACACTCACCAACCCAGTTTGTTTTACAATTCCAGGCTTGCTCGTAAGCGTTCTTCTGCAGTCTGAATTGATCCACTACCCAACGTTGGAAAATCAGATTAAGACTTCGCATAAATTAGCTTTGGTCCTGAGCGCTTGATAACGCTGATACACACCAAAAAGCAAAAGACTGAAAATCTTTTGCGGCTTGGCTCGATGGCGAATAGTGTTGAACGGTCGTCAGGTTTGCCACACATTCAAGCAATGCCGTATCTCGATGAATCGAAACAGGAATCAAGGATTCGCTAAGTTCCTTTTTCAGCACCAACATGAAATCACGACCAATTTCGGTTTCTGGCTGATACTTATTCACCAAAAAACGTAATTTGTCAGAGCGAAGCAATCTCGATAGCTCTTCATGTTGTAGCCAAGATTGAAGAGTGAGATAACTCAGGGCGTCTGCCGTTACCACCACCACAATCATATCCATTGAGTCGACAAAAGATCGCACTTCAGGATCAGTAAGCTCTGCTAAGTCGGCGTGAAAAAGCAGCCACTGCTCACCACGGTTTTCGCTCACTTGCAACGTCATTTCACCTAGCATTGATAGATAGTGAGAACGCTCATTAAAAAACGCTTTTAACTGCTCAGAATTCAGATGGCCAAACGGTAAAAAAAGTGCACCTTGTGGGCTTTCATAACCAGCCTGGGTCCAAGGCTTATCTAAAAGAAGTTGTTTCGCCCAGCCTCCTTGCTCTTCCCTCGGCAAGCCAAGATGAGCTTGCAGTAAACTATTAGGCACCACCTCAATGGCCAGTACCTGTTTATTTATCTTAACTAACGCTTGTGCCAAATTCGCAGCGACGGTCGTTGAGCCACAGCCGCCTTTTAAACTAACAAATAGAAGGCGCTTCATATCGCTTCCGTTTCTGAATTTTTCTGCGTATTACGTACCAAAGATAGAACATTACGAGCACCGTTGGCTTTGAAGACTTGCCACTTATTTTTAACTTGTACGTAAGACTCGTTTTCTGTTGTTTCAATATACGTGTATTGAGTTAAGTTATAAGAAGAGTAGATCGAATTAATATCTTTTGCAGACTCAGTCATAGAATTTTTCACAATGTAACGGAGCTTAAACTGAGATAACAGCAATCCCGCCACTATCATTTTCAGTATAAATTCCATTGTTAAAAAATTGACGCATCGACCTATGCGTCTCATATTTATAGAACGATGATGAATGTGAATAAGTTTATTTATAGCCTATATAAATAACAAAGGCCTAAATAATATTTAACTTCAGAAAAAAGGATTACAATAATGAATTGTTACCATCCATTTAATACATATAAGAAATTTAAATATTTTAAATGAGAATCATAGACTTAGAGACTATTGATTTTAAACTCATAAACATCATGTGAAGCACATGCTATAACTATTTTAATTTCTGATCAATTTCGTTTAATATCTTAGCGTCATTTTCTTGTCACTAAGAAAATCAAAATTGTAACGATTAGCATACAACGGATTGTGAGCTTCACAAAACACATTAAGTTATTGATTTAAGGCTCTTTATGTCATCACTCTCTGAATCATCTGCTATTAAAAACGAACGAGAGATAAACTCTGTTTATGTAAACTTATTTACTCATAAACAGATGCTTATTGATTATTTGTTCAGTACACTACCGGAAAATGACAACACTTCACTTACAAGCTTTACAGACAAAGAAACTTTTTTGTCCACATTGAATGATGAAGCCTTAATGAAATTCAATGACTTATCTAAAACGTACCTTGAACAGTGTTTTTTTCTTAGTCATAAATTCACAAAAAAAACGCCCAAAGCTATAAATCTTGCTAAAGACATTCACAAAACGAACATAAAGAAGTTTTCTACATGTCTATTAGTTGTTCCAGACTCGCTACTATCATCAACTAATGATGATTTTATAAGTGTCTTTCTACAAAGCTTAAATGAGCTGGCAAATAATAAAAAAATCACTATTAGTGTTTGTATATATGGGCATCTGACGACTTCACTATTAAAGCCCATTCTTATTTCTCACAATAGACACATTGCAGGTTTGGCGACCATGACATCATTAGATGACGTTCGCTACTGCTATCTTGTGGATTTTTGGTCCAATAAACACGGTGTAATTACCCAACACGAATACATTCTCACTAAAACTAAAGATAAAACACTAAAAGCAACGTCTTACGAAACGCATCAATCTCATGTCATGCCAGAAGACAAATCGGATAGCGATAGAATCTATGTCAGCAGAAGAGCTTTCAGAGAAAGCGTGAAAGCCCCAAAAGGGATGCGTGTGGCAGAGAGCAATCAAGGACTCATAGAGATGCTAGACAACCCTCGCTCTTCAACGATTATTTTCAGCTGCGATAACCAAAGCGAAGTTCAACAGATCGCGTTAGATTGCTACCGTTTAAGGTCCGCATATGGCCGTCGACTAAAGATTATTGTCAGGGAGACCCAACAATGTCTGAGATATGCAGATGAAAAGTTCTTGCTTCGCGCGGGGGCAAACTTCATTTCTCACGCGCAAATCCCCCACATGCGCTTTATGACTCAGGTTGAGGCAATTCAAGGCCAAATGCTTACACGCCCAATTCCTGAAAGTTTAGAGGCGCTCTTAAAATATGACTTTGAGTTTGGTAGCAAAGGCTACTTACAAAACCAGGACTTTAGTCAATACTGTATTGACGTCATTTCCCACTCAACACACTCAAGTGTGAACTTTGCACTTATAAAGCTGAACTTATTGCCAGGTATGACTGCAGAGGAATGTTTACGTCTTTGTCATATTCGAAGAGATGGCGACGTTGTGACAGCCTGCAACAAAGCTCTATATGTCGTGTTCAGTGCTATTCGACAAAGCGATATTGATATTGCGCTAAACAATATATTTGAGTTCCCAGTGAGAGACCTATTTCACTCGACCCACACGTTTGATACCCAATTAGATATCGAAACAGAGTTAAAATTCATCGTTCAAGATGCCGCTGTCATATCCGACGACGTTTCAGCTCTGGCGACAGAGAGGAAAATATTCCATACCGCCACTAACTCCATTACTGATGTTCCTCCTTTGTTTGCTGTGAAAAAAACCATCGAGCTCAAGGAGCGTTCATGAATATTAACGATTTTTTACTGACCGTGATTATCAGCTCAGGTATTGGCCTACTCCTAGGATACTTTATCCGTGACCTAGTAAACGCTACCCGACGCTTTTACCACAAGCACTTAAAACGCTCGCGCTATTTTGAGCTAGATACATCAGCCACTAACACTAAGAAGCTTAAGTAATGATATCGCATTCTCATGACTCTACCCCCTCTACTATAGGATTGGGCTGGTGGAACATTTACTTTATCGCAAAAACAGCGCTCTATTTTCAAGGAATCATCGATTTCCATCCAATGGAAAACTTTGCGCTGTTGATCTTCATCCTGCTTCCTATCTCGATGAAAAGCCTAAATGCGGTACGTCATATCGTTGTGTTTGTCGCCGCAGCCTGGCTCTTGCATTACGATTCTTACCTACCTCCTCTAGACCGTCTTTGGGCTCAAGCGGGACAGTTAATGCAGTTTGAATTGAGTTATCTGGTCGAGCTTTTGGGACGATTTTTATCATTCCAAGCAATACTCGGATTGCTCGCTTTGTGTGGTGCGTACTTTATTTTGAGCAAGTTCGTTAGAGTTTCAGTCTTTGTGGTTATTGCGATGGTCTATATAAGTATTCCTATGACGACTGAACCTCAGACAACAGTGGCTGCAGAAGTAGCTCAACAACAGCCGACAACCGAGGTTACTGCTAGCAAACAACCTCAAATAACGGAAATTAATGATGCCAGTCTCAACACGTTAACTGCAGATTTCTTTTCTAAAGAAGCTTCTCGACGTGTGGCATTCGATACCAACAGCGCAATGGATGCTCCTTTCGATTTGTTGTTCTTGAGTATTTGCTCGGTCGCGTGGGATGACATCGAAATTGCAGGACTGGCCGATCATCCTCTATTCAAAGAATTTGACATCATGTTCGACAACTTTAGCTCTGCAACGTCATACAGCGGGCCTGCGGTCATTCGTCTGTTACGAGCCAATTGTGGTCAACAGGAACACAGTCAACTGTTCCAGCCAGCACCATCAAAGCAGTGCTACTTGTTCGAAAGTTTGAAAGAACTAGGCTTCACAGAAAATTTACTGATGAACCACAATGGTGTCTTTGATAGCTTCCTTGAATTGATCAAAAAAGACGGCGACTTACAAGCGGCTCTTATGTCTCAAGAAGACTTAACTCCTTACCAAAAATCTTTTGATGGCTCTTCGATCTTCCGCGATAAGCAAGTATTGGATAACTGGTGGCAGCAAAGACTTAACAGTAGTGACGACAAAGTCGTGGCACTCTACAACTCAATTTCACTACATGATGGCAACAGGATCATCAATGCGAACTCAAGCACATCTATTGCTAGCTACAAAATGCGCCTTAAGAATTTGCTTGATGACCTCCACGCGTTCTTTAAAACCTTAGAGTCCTCAAAACGCAACATCGTTGTCGCTTTGGTACCAGAACATGGTGGTGGTATGCGAGGAGACCGCATGCAAATTTCAGGTATGCGAGAAATTCCTGCACCGACAATCATTCATACACCGGTAGGAATTAAAATCTTCGGAGAAGGAATTCAGCGTCAGGGCGACACCGAACACGTAAGCGAGCCATCTAGCTATCTGGCATTGTCGCAGCTCGTTTCGAATATCCTGGATAAAAACATTTATCAAAGTAAGACGTTTAGCCCTTCAATATTGACAGAGAACCTACCAGAAACACGAGTTGTCGCGCAGAACTCAGGCTCTACTGTGATTGAAGTACAAGGGAAGTATTATGTTTCTCTTGATGGTTCAAGTTGGATTGAATACCCCGCGAAATAGCGAGAGTAAAACCATGCAATGACAAAGGCCGGTGTTTCCGGCCTTTGTCATATAAAAAACCAATAACCTCTCAAAGGTCTCAGAACTTCAATTGTCTATTGTCTATAAATAGGTAAAAATGGATCGAACATTATGCACTTAAGGGAATAACTCATGCCAATTGATTCACTGATCACCATCGGTATTTTCGTCGTTCTTGCTGTCGTTATCTTATCTTCAGCCATTAAAACGGTTCCGCAAGGAAACAACTGGACAGTTGAACGCTTCGGACGCTACACCCACACATTAAAGCCGGGTTTAAACTTGATCATTCC
>NZ_JAWPOL010000378.1:0-1065 GCF_033391095.1 Vibrio sp. Vb0667
TTATTATCTACAAGAATAACCAATAGCCTTTGCAAAGGTAATAATTATCTGAAATTTTTGTGGTTTAAATAGGCAACGGGATGCAAGGACAAGGCGATTTATTTGAAAGTACGGATTGGCAAGAGGTACGCCAAGGTAAGCTCTTTTATCAACCAAACTTTCTTTCTCAGCAAGAAGCGGATACGTACTTTTCAACGCTTATGAGTACCTTGCCTTGGCAACAAGAACGCATAACCATTTTCGGGAAATCGGTACTTCAACCTCGTTTGCAGACTTGGCATGGCGATGCGCCTTACACCTATTCGGGTTTAACCATGGCACCTCACCCTTGGACGTCTGAGCTTTTATCACTCAAGGCTCGCTGTGAAAGCCTTGCCAACACCCCGTTCAACTCTGTATTGGCGAATCTGTATCGCGACGGTCAGGATTCGATGGGGTGGCACCAAGATAATGAACCAGAGCTGGGCAGAAACCCGGTGATCGCCTCGTTGAACTTAGGTGATACGCGCCGATTTGTGCTACGAAATTTACATTGTAAAACTCAAATAGGATATGAGCTCGGCCACGGCGCATTATTGATCATGGCTGGGGAGCTTCAGCACCATTGGAGACACTGCGTTCCCAAAACAGCCAAACCAAAAGGAGAACGTATCAACCTGACTTTTAGACATATTTTGAACTATTGACTCAGGTTTTACATTCTTAACAAACATTGATGATAAGTTTACATCCAGGTTATATCAGGGAATGGATTTATGCGTATCAAACCTATCAGCTTGGCGGTCTTGCTCTCTTGCTCACTCATCTTGAATGTACAGGCATCTCAAGAAGAGGTGCCTGCACTTAATTACTCTCAATCAGCACAGCTGATTCGCGACACATACGAACGTGAGCTATTCACGCTTCCTCCCTTTAAGGAAGGCCACTTTGGGCTGCGTATGTTCCGCCAAACCTTAGATGAAAAATACTACGCAACCATTTGGACAGACATGGCTCAAGTCGCAAGCCGATTGAATCGCTTCGCGAATGACGTCGTCAAACCAGAAGACATCATTTTGTACTCCT
>NZ_JAWPOL010000379.1:0-1065 GCF_033391095.1 Vibrio sp. Vb0667
AAAGAGGAGCACGATATGAGAGTGCGTCTCAGCCATTACAGGATCTCAATGTTGTCCACGTGAATCACCGACAGCTGTTGAGTGAAGGTGTGCTGAATGACGACCAGTTATCGTTGTTGCAACGCTTGTTGGACAGAAGTGTGGTGGACAGTTTGTGCGCCAGTCAATTGGTGAAAACGTATTTGAGATTGGGTACATCGATTGACCGTTTTGCCATGCGTCTGTTTTTAGAAATTGGCGCTCAGTTAAGTGACAGTCAACGAGTGGCGACCTTTGAGCAGAGGCTCGAATACATCAACTCTCGATTGGGTTTTCGCTTTAATTTGGCCACGCCAAAAACGCTGATCCTTTGTTGTTACTTGGCGTTGACCGAGTGGATTCATCGACAAACCGACCAAAGTGCGTTGCACGCCTCGGTCAAAGTGGAACAACTGATGAATCAGCTGGATATTCAAAAAGAGTACTGGTCTAAGTTATCGGGTGAAGACACCAGCGCGATTTTTGTTGAACAACAACTTGCGTTGATTGAGAGCCAGCAAACGCAGTTAAAAGCGCAGCTAAATACACTGAACGAGCAGCAGTCACAAGTAATTGAATCTCATAAAGCGTTGGTCGATAAGTGGCAACCGTCGTTAAGCAGCTTGAAAGAACTGGCGGACTACACTTCAACGACGGATATGTTCATCTCTGATTGGAAAACGTGGTGCTCTGAGGCTCGTTTACAAGCACCGGATCTCAATGAAGTCTGGGATGCATGTGACGTGGTTTATAACGACCTCAATGCCGTTGCTAAAGTGTGGCAATGGTTTAAAGACATGCAGATCGTTGGCGATGTTGATCACTACTATTTTGATATTCAAAGTGGCCAATGCGGTCAGGCTTGTAACCATCTCAGCCAGATTTAAATAGGGCAGTATATGTTAGATAAAATGATGAAATCTCTAGCGGAAACGCTAGGGATAGGGCCTTTTATTGCCGGAGAAAATGGCGCTTACACCATCGAAGTAGACCAGTTAACACTGACAATCAAACAGCACTCATCATGGATCTTATGGGAAACTGCCT
>NZ_JAWPOL010000380.1:0-1064 GCF_033391095.1 Vibrio sp. Vb0667
TTCTTCTGTATTTTCGGCAGCACAATTACCGTTATTGACGGTTACTCACGCGTAATTGCCGACTCACAACGCCTGTTGCGCTCTCAAGCGGAAACCGATCCAAAAGCAACGTCAGCGATTATGTTGGCGGTATCATTGCTAGCGCTGGGTATTGTCGTATTCTGGGCATCGGCACTGCTGCCTATGCTCGACTTCGCGATGGTTCTGGCGTTTATGACGACACCATTCTTCGCGCTACTGAACTACATCTTAGTGAGCAAAACGGACTTGCCGGAACCGCTGGCGGTGGGACGCAAACTGAAATGGCTATCGATTGCTGGGCTGATTTACTTGTTTGGCTTCTTAGCTTTGTTTATTTGGTGGAAGTGGTTGATGTAATCCGCAGGCAAACCGCAGATAAAGAAAAAGGTCTTCGATTGAAGACCTTTTTTAATGCGTTTTACGCGATTAGTTGTGGCTCACCACGATCAGACGGAGCGAATCGAGCTGCACTTGAGCTTGATTGATGTAACCAGTCAGCTCTTTGATTTGCGCTTCAATCGCTTCAATCTCTTCATCACGAATGTTTGGGTTCACCGCTTTCAAGGCTTGTAAACGCTCTAGCTCCATATTCAAGCTTTGCTGCATATCTTGCTGTGCTTGCTTACGAACGGCTTCCACTTTCTCTTCAACCAGCACATCACCCGCTTCAATCAAACGGTGCACGTCTTTTTGCACAGACGTCACCAGCTTGCTGCCAAGATGACGGTTTACTGGGCTAAGTTGACGGTTGAAACCTTCAAACTCCACTTGAGCCGATAGATCGTTACCACGCGAGTCCATCATCAGACGGATTGGCGTTTTCGGTAAGAAACGAGTGATACCGCTGCGTTTTGGTGCTTGCGCATCTACCGCGTAAATCAGTTCAAGCAGAATCGTACCAACTGGCAACGCCTTGTTTTTCAACAAAGATACCGCAGAAGTACCCACACCTTCACTCATCAGAAGATCGATACCACCTTGGATCATTGGGTGTTCCCAACTGATGAAGTGCATGTCTTCACGAGAAAGCGCGGTATCGCGTT
>NZ_JAWPOL010000381.1:0-1064 GCF_033391095.1 Vibrio sp. Vb0667
TAGCTGGTGGTCTACTTGCTGCGTTCTTCGGTGGTGCTTTTGAAGGTATCCAGTTTATGGATATCCTAATCATTGGTTTAATTGCCTTTATTATCTTTAAGCTTATGCGCGGAATGTTAGGTGCGAAGCAGGGCAGTATGAACCAGCAACGTCAACAACCGGCATTTGGTGGTAACGCGTCAAAGTTTGAACAACCAAACATGCAGAACTTTGAACAACAACCAAATACAAACGCAGGCGGTTTCACCGGTTTTGGTGCTCAAACAGATGTACCACACAATTACCCACCGGGTTTCGATCAAGCTGCGTTTATTAACGGTTCTCGTGAGCACTACCGCATTTTGCAAGGTGCGTGGAACCACAACCAACTAGACACTATTGAAGAATATGTTTCTCCAAGTCTATTTGAAGATCTGAAAGCTGAGCGCGCGAAGCTAGAAGGTGAGCAGCACACTGATGTGATGTATGTCGATGCAGAGATCGTTCGTGCTGAATACGATGCGAACAAAGCACAATTAAGTTTGCAATTTAGTGGCCGTTACCGTGATGCTGCAGAAGGTGTAGAGGAAGATATTGAAGATATCTGGCACCTAGAGCGTGACCTAACGGTACCGAATGCACCTTGGTTGATTGTTGGTATTCAAGGTTAATCACCAAGCTCGTTCAATTTAGTCTTAATTAAATCCCGCTATTTAGCGGGATTTTTTGTATCTGTTAATTGTTGGATGAGCGGAGATAGCTCTACAGGTAAAAGCGAAAGGAAATGCTCCGTAGCTAAGCACAATACAACTCAGTCGTTTTATGATTTAGCAGTCTAATGACTTAGCCATTTGGTATCTGGGATAGCTCAGTTAGTATTTTGTTGTGTCTATTCTTGAGAAATTTAGAAAGTTAATACTATTCAATGTCTTGTCGAAGAACTCTTACCTGTTAAAAGATCGGTTCTAACGTTGAGTTTGGCCTAAAGCAATGTGTCGGTATTGGTTGAAGATCTTAGCTACATTAGGAGTTCGTAGAACATGAATGCGACACTATGGGGTGAGCGAGAGATTGTTAGAATGGGT
>NZ_JAWPOL010000382.1:0-1064 GCF_033391095.1 Vibrio sp. Vb0667
TGTCGTTAAACACGCGACGGTTCAACAATTGCGTCAGAGGGTCTAACTCGGCCATGCGTTTTAGCTCAACCGTCTTAATATCAAGCATTTCGGCTAAACGTTCTTTTTCTCGTGACTGTAAGTTAACGATGTAGCTGATCAAAAACGCAATCAGAAGACCTGCGATGGTCGTTCCCGTTAAAATGGAGCGCTCCCAAGCAGACACGGCATCTGAAAGTTTGAAATCAATTCGCCATTGTCGATTAGGCAGCTGAATCGTTCGGCTGATCACTTTACCGCTGATCCGATCCCAGTTTTCACTTTGAAACAAAAACGGGTCGTCAGAGGCATCAAAACCTAAATCTTCCACTCTGACCGACATCTCAAGTTCCGTCGCCGTCTTGGTGATCAGCTCTTCGAAATAAACAGTGCTACGAATCACACCTGTAACCACGCCCAACAGGTTTTTATTCTCGAAGTCAAAGACCGGGTGATATACCAGCAAGCCCGATTTGGGGATGGATTTGTCGTAGCCGTCTTGAAGCAGACGAACTTTATCGGAAACATTTGCGCGTTTGTTCGTCGAGATGTCGTCAAAGATCAAATCAAAACGCTTTCGAGAGAAGTAAAAACCAAGTAAAGATAAGTTGGCTTGGGTTCTTGGGTAGATGTCCGTTGCAACGTAAACAGGAGTGTTGTTTTCTAGAATATAGCCAAAGGTTTGGGGCTGATCTTTTGGAACGGTAAAGATTTGGTAATTTGGGTATGTTTGACGCATTTTAGCAATGTGCGCGTCTAAATCTTCTCGCTCTACTCGTTGCATCCACTGCAAACCAATCAAACTGTGCGAGCTATTGATAACCTGCTCTGCATAAACGGGAAATGCTGACCAATAAGAACTGTCTATAGAATGATAAAAATTGGCCCCCGCTCCGATAAATTTCAAATCATTTTCAACATTTGCTTTTAGAGATTCAGCTTGTCGATCTGCAAGGGTTGCAAAAGTAGCGAGGGTGTATCGTTGCTGAATTTGGTAGGCCACACCAACTACGCCTGCAGTGACGAGGAGCGCCGCTACAAAAGCA